>VGDC01000125.1 GCA_016869895.1 Alphaproteobacteria bacterium | reverse complement strand
TGACTTCCTCCAGCGCTTCGGAAATCATCGTGGTCGCTTGGGTGAGCAACTCGCTGCTTCCTGATGCATCCGCACTCAGGCCGAGGTTCATCGCGGCGATGAGCTTCTGGAAGGCGGGGTCGTTGGCGCGCACACCGTATGGCACTTCATAGTTCTCCTGCACGCGGGCGGAGAGGTCTTGGTCGTTGCCCTGGTAATAGCCGTCATCAGGGACACCGGGGATGGCGCTGCCGGGAATGGGGCTGACCACCGGCGGCGTGTCGGTCTTCGTGCCGCCGAAGATATAGCGGCCTTCCTGTGTGGTGTTCAGCTGTGCGCCGAGGGATTCCATCAATGCGCGGGCGGAGATCGCGAATTCGACATTACTGCCAGATGCGGCGTTGTTACGGATGATGAGCAGGTTCTTGAAGTCATCGGCGATGTCGATGACCTGATCCAGCGCGACCTCGGTGGTCTGCAAGCGGGAAAGCACCAGCGTGTTGGTCTGGATGAAGGCATTGGTCTTCTTCATCTTGCCCTCCATCTGCACGAAGGTCTCGACGCTGCCATGCAGTCCTTCGAAGTCGGAGGACTTCAATCCGCTCGACACCTGATTCTGGGTATTCGCCAAACGGGATTGCACACGCAACGCATCGGCGATGGTGGTCGAATGCATCCCTGCTGTGCTGACTCGGCTGACTACCATATCAATACTCCTTCATCTCTCTTAATTCATGATGGACAACAGCTGGTCGAACAGGTCCTTGACGACCTTGATGACCTGCGCCGAGCCGGAATAGGCGTTCTGTAAGATGACGGTATTGGCCATCTCTTCATCGATGTTCACACCGCTGACCGCGTCCACGCTGCTCTGATAGCTGCTCATCAGCGTTTCTTCATCGCTGTAGGTGCTGGTGGCGGTGGTGGCGCGGGATGAACCGTAAGCAAGGATTTCGCTGGCATAGCCATTGAAGGTCTTGGTGGAGGCGGAAAGGCCGCCGGATGCCGCGAACTTCAGCTGGCTCAAGCCGATATCAGCCAGTTTGCGCGCCACGCTGTTGTCACCGGCCGTGCGCTCATAGGTGTAATTGGTGAAAGAATCGGAACCAGCAGAGGTCAAGCCGCGCGTCAGCGTACCGCTGCTGATGAGGTTCGGGTCAGCCAGAATGTCCGAACGGATCCGCAACGCCAGCGCACTGCCCGCCACCGTATCCCCCGTGGCGGTATGCTGGTTGGACACGAAGAAATCGTTCAGACCGAAATAATGGGAGAAGCCACGGCCACTGCCTGCGCGCGGCGGGTCGGCATAGGGCACGCCCAGTTCACGGCTGCTTAGGTCGTCGATGGCGACCGTATAGGAATCGCCTGTGCTACCGGGAATCTTCTGGCCGACGATCTGCAGGTAGCCCTTCTCATTCGGGCCGGCGGGCAGGCCTTTTTCATTCACCAGAATCGCCTTCACCAGCGGCTGAGAATAAACCGGCACTTCCATCGTGCCTGCGCCCGTCACGGATGTCACTGCGAAGCGGTCGTTCAGGGTCGAGCTGGTCGCGTTATTGGGGATGCGGTAAGACACGGTGGAGGCGACCATATTGCCCTCCCCGTCATCGACCATGATGTCCATTTCCACCGTGTAATAGGCGGCGGTGAGGTTGCCCGACAAATCGACACTCATGGTGCCGCCTTCGCTGGTGCGGTCGGTCTGACCCGGCTGGGTGGTGTCATAGGCTTTCAGCAAGGAGGCCGCACCATCGCTCACCGGAGGTGCAGGCGTGGTGGAGGCATAACTCTCGACCTCGATATCAAAACCAGTCGCCGTCACATTGGTGACTTTGAAGGTTTTATTGGCGATGTCGGAAGCGGGAATACCGTTGATGCTGCCGACGCTCAGGGTATCGAAGGTGATGGTGTCGCCATTGCTCAAGCCGTGTCCGGTGGCGGCGACGGTGATGATGTTGCTGCCAGGCGTGGTGGTGAAGGTGTTCGCGGCATCGAGCGGCACGGAGGTCGGGTAGGTCGTGTTGACGGGCACCATCGGCACACCGCCATCATCGAATACGCGCACGTCATCCACCCAGAGGGAGATGGCCGAATCGGTGATGTTCTGCAAATCGAGGTCGAACTCGAATATACCGCTCACGCCGGGAATCTCTTTGGAAAGCGACGCGATGGAGATGTTGTTCAACCCGCCCACTTCCGCGCGGTTCTGCGGGGTGTAGTAGGAATTAATTTCCTTCATGATGGTCTCGACCGTCAGACGGTCGCCATACTCGCTGCGCAGCTTGTCGAAATCGATGGTGAGCGGCAGCTGACCGTATTCATCGCCGACATAGCGCGAATCTGGGGTCTTGCCTTCGGGGTCGAGCGCGGCGATCATCATCTGCCCCGTCCATTCCACACTGTCCTCACGCCCGATGAGGCGCGTGCCGGTCAGGGTGGAAGCCGGAGGCGAACCCGAGCCAGCGTTATGCACAGCGTTAAGGGAATCGCGCAGCTTCGCCGCCAGCTGATCAAGCTGGGAGAGCATGGCCGGAATCTCTTTGTCGCGCACATCAAGCAAGGCTTTGATCTTGCCGTTGCCGAGCAGCGTGGTGATGTCCGTATTGTAACCGCCCGAAACGATAGTCGTGGGTTTCCCTGCGAGCTGGCCGCCGTTCATCACCGCATCCACCGTGATGGGCGCGAGCAGACCGTCGTTCTTGAAAGTATCGAGGGAGGTCGTGCCATTATACTGGATGCGGTAAGGTACATGCTCCAGCAGCGCCACACCGGAATTGGTGTAGAGATAGACCTGTCCGGCCTCCATCTCGTTCACCTTCACGTCCATATACTGCGAGAGCTTATTGATGGCGATGTCGCGCTGGTCGAGCAGGCTGGCGGTGGATTCACCCAGCGCATAGGCGCGGCTGATGGCTTTGTTGATGTCGGCGATGCGCAGAATCTCTTCGTTCGCCAGCTTGATATTGGCCTGAATATCCTGATCGGCGGTGTAGCGGAGGTTCTCCATCTCCAGCGCGAGGCCGGAAATCTCCTGCGCAAGCGTATTCGCCGCCTGCGCCACCTGATAGGTGGAGGAGCTGAGCTCCGGCGAGGTCGCCAGCGTCTGGAACATATTGAAGAGGTCTTCGATATATTCATCCATTGAGTTCGTGCCGCCGGGCTGACCCATTTGAATCTGGATGCGGCTCATGTAATCGGACAGCACTTCCGCGCCGCTGATTTTGGAGGTCTGCCCCTGCACCGCGCGGTTGAGGTACATATCGATCTTACGGACGATCTGGTCGATGCGCGCGCCGGAGCCTTGGGATTCATAGACCGCCTGCGACTGCTGCACCACTTGGCGGGAATAGCCGGGGGTATTCGCGTTCGCCGTGTTATTGGCAAGCACCGCCAGCGAGGCCTGGGTGACCTTGATACCACTTAGCGCATTATTGAGTGCCAGCGAAAGCGACATATTCTATTCCTCAAAGCGTCAAATCGTTTTGTTCAAACTTACCGATGGAGCTAATGCACGATTCATGCCATTCGAGCCCCTGCGGTTATATCCCGCGCGCTGCGCTTCTTCGCGCACCACATCGGAAATGGCCTGCACGACCTGCATGTTCACCTCTTTGGCGACCAGCAGACGGCGGCGGTTCTCTTCCAGCACCGTATCGAACACTGAAGACACCTGACGGAAGGAATCTTTTTCCTCCTCGGTGAAGCTCTCCATCACCGAAGGATTGCGCTCCAACTCGCCCTTCATGAGGCCGATGGTGCGCGACAGGCGGGTCTTCTCTTCCTGCAGGGCTTCGATGTCCTTAATCTTCATATGCGCGAGGCAATCGACCTCTTCCGCCAGCACCCGTGCGAGGCGGATGGTCAACGCCGTCAGGTCACTCAAGGTGATGGGGAAGCTCTGCGCTTCATCCACGGGATGCTGTTGCTGCGCCATCTGCGCGCCCAGCTTCGTCGCTTTCGCGTTCACATGGCCATTCGCCGCTTGATACTGCATAGTCCTTCTCCTCTTTGCTTTACGGGTTCACCGCGGCTTCGCGCAGCGGGTTATACCCGGTGGCCACTTCCTGCATACGGATCATCTCGGCCTTCACATGGTCAGCCACGCCGATGCCGCCCGTCTGCACGATGAGCTTGGAATACTCGTCGAGCATGAAGGATTTATAAGCCTCTTCGCCTTCGCCACCGCCGAACATCTCGTTGGTCTCGATGCTGTCGAACATGTGGTTCAACATCTGGCTGATGAAGACCTGCTCGAATTCATTGGCCTTTTCGGTCAACTGCTCTTCGTTGTAGGTCTTCGCTTTGTTCAGCGCCATCGGGCCGCTGCGCAGGCGCATGCCTTCCGAAGCTTGGCTGCCGATGGATTCTGGTGCGGAAATCGTGGTGCTCATGTCCATTACTCCTTAACGGGTCTCGATTTCCGCCTGCAACGCGCCGGCGGCTTTGATGGTCTGCAGGATGGTGATGAGGTCACGCGGGGTGACACCCAGCGAGTTCAGACCAGCGACCAGCTCGTTGAGCGTCGCGCCGCTGTTCATCACCAGCATCTGGCTTGCGCCTTCCTCCACCTGCACGTTGGTGCGCGGCACGACGACCGTCTGCGCGCCTTCAGGAGCGAAAGCACCCGGCTGGGACACCTGCGGCGTCTCTTCCACACGCACCACAAGGCTGCCCTGCGCCACGGCGACCGTGTCGATACGGACGTTCTCGCCCATGACGATGGTGCCGCTGGCTTCATCGATCACCACGCGGGCGATCTGGTCGGTCTCGATGGGCAGCTGCTCCACCTGCGCCAGCATGAGGGTCACGTTGTTGCGATATTGATTAGGCACATTCAGGCGCACGGTGGACGGATCGACGAGGGTCGCCGTCTCTGCGCCCATGCGGTTGTTGATGGTCGCCGCGATGCGGGTCGCGGTGGTCACATCGGGGTTGCGCAGCGCAAGGTTCAGGCTGGGCAGCGCGTTCAGGTCGAAGTCGATTTCGCGCTCGACGATAGCACCGTTGGCGATGGCCGCGCTGGTCGGCACACCTTTGGTCACCACAGCCGCATCACCACCGGCGGAGAAACCACCGACAGCAAGCGCGCCCTGACCCACGGCATAGACCTGACCGTCAGCGGCATAAAGCGGGGTAGCCAACAATGTGCCGCCCTGCAGGCTTTTCGCATCGCCCAGCGCGTTCACACTGATGTCGATACGGCTACCCTGACGGGCGAAGGGAGGCAGCGTCGCAGTGACGGTCACCGCCGCGACGTTACGGGTCTTCAGGTTCGCATCGCGGGTGTTCACGCCCAGACGCTCAAGGAACGCCGACAGGCTCTGCTCGGTGAAGGCGGTGTTCTGCAGTTTATCGCCGGTGCCGTTCAAGCCGACCACCAGACCATAACCGATGAGCATGTTGTCACGCACACCTTCCACATTCACCACATCCTTCAGGCGCGTGGCCGCATGGGCGGAGCTTGCCGCCAGCAACAGAGCGACATGCCCGAGGGTCAGCACGATGACGACCGAAAGCGCGAAGCGCACCCAATCGACCGCCACCCAGATGCTTTCCTTGCGCTGACGCTTGCGGCGCACCGCAGCGGGGGCGACACCGTTCATGGCGAAGCGGGGAAAATCTTGCCCGGCAATATGCGCATGGCCAGCTGCACCGGAGGCGAAAACCGCGCCCTCCGCAGCCGAACCACCATTCTCCACAACACCAGAAAGGCGCGCAGCGCGACGGCGCTTCGCCTCACGGAGACGGCGGGACATGGCGAAAGCCGCCATTTCTTCCTTGCTGTACTCGCTGATTGTCGCTTCCATAATCCTAATCCTCTTTCACAAAGGCTTTCACTTGGGTTCTTTTCGGCTATCTACGCAGCCATTGCATCGCCCTACTCTCTTGCACAGAGCGTGCCAAATCACTTTCCTGTTATATTTCATAAGGATGAATGATGATTTGCCACTCAAACAACACACTACGCCTGCCTGATAGGAAAAAAGTGCCTCTTGTGGCTTGCAAAACGAGGGGTTACACTGCTTTGAGATGTGTCACTCCCCTGCATAAGCGCGTTTTTGCTTTTGTCGTGCGTGAGGCAGCCGAGGCAAGCCGCGCGGAGTGTAGGCGAACTACATGAGCACGGCGAGTCCGAAGGGTAACGATACGCAAGACAAAATGAAAAATGCGCTAATATGAAAATTACGTACACCCCACCTGTGAAAGCCACGGACAAGACCCGCAAGAACGGCAGCAGCTCTTCGGCTTCCGGCGTGGATTTTGACGGCTTCCTGAGCGGCACGGAAGAGACGCACGAGACGTCACAGGCGCAGGCGGCCTCTGGCGTGAATA
>VGDC01000124.1 GCA_016869895.1 Alphaproteobacteria bacterium | reverse complement strand
TCGTGCTCGTCGACCCGATGCATCCGCCGCGCGGTAACACGGCGCTCGTTAAAAAAGAAATGCGTATCCTGCGCAAAATCGTCGGCATGGATGCAGACCAAACAGCATTGATGCAGGTGGCATTGGCCTGTGCGAAAAAACGTGTGGTTCTGAAATGGCCTGTCGGCGCGGATCCGATGCCCGGCATCCGGAAACCATCCCATCAGATTCTGGGTAAAAGCACGCGATATGATGTCTTCATGACGAACTTAGGGCCGTCTTAAAGGGTCACACGGTTTTCCCCGCCGTTACTGCTGGTGTGCGGGTCGAGAATTCGATGCCTGCTTTTTCCGCCGCGTCGATGAGCGCGTAAAGCACCTCTTCCTGCACTTCCAGAAACTCATCGTGTGAAGTCGTCAGCACATAACACCAGAACTCCACCGTATAGCCCGTTTCCGAGAATCCCAGCATCCGCACAGGGCGGCTTTCATGCGAAATTTTCGGCTGTTGAGCGATGATGTCCTTCGCCTGTTTCACGAATTCGCGTATGGCATGTGAGCTCGCGCCGTAAGCCAGCACCACTTTGTGGTTGAAAAGGAAGCGGTTGCGTCGTGCGAGGTTTTCGATGCGCTGGGTGGAAAGTTCGCCGTTAGGGATGGTCACCAAGGTGCGGTCGTTGGTGCGGATGCGGGTGGAGCGCATGCCGATGTCTTCGATGACGCCGGAGGTGTTGCCGATGCGGCAGAAATCGCCGATATAGAACGGCTGGTCAGCGACGATGGAAATGCTGCCGATGAAGTTCTCCAGCGTTTTCTGCGCGCCCAGAGCCAAAGCGATACCGCCGATGCCGAGTGCAGCCAGCCCTGCCGTCACATCGATGCCGATGGCATTGAGGATGATGATGGCGGTGATGACCAGCAGTATCAGCTTGATGCCGCGCCGCGCGAAGGTCAGGATGGAGCTGACGTTATGCAGGTTGCGCGAGGATGAGCGCCGTTCGATGCGGGTGATGATGACGTTGATGAGACTCCACACGAACAGCCCGATGCCGCTGAAGGCGAGCACGATGTTGACCGGCATGAAGAAGTGTCGGACAGTGGCCGAAACGCCGATCATCACCGCGAGGAAGATGACGCCGGCGGCGGTCAGGAAAATCTGCAGGGGTTTGCGGAACGCAAGGATGGAGCAGATTTTCAATTCCAGTGACGCGTCTTCCTGCGCTTTTTCACGGAAAATGGCGCGTATGGCGGTGATGATTGCGCGCGACAAAGCACCAGCGACAAACCATGTGACGGCATAGAGCATCACCATCGCCAGCCAGTGGGCGGCAGGTACGCCTCTGATTTTCAGGTCGTCCGTATGCTGGCCGATGATGCGTTCAAGCAGGGTCGGTTCGGCCTCTTTCGCTAGGCTCTTGATGCGGCTGACAAGCCCAGTGGAGATGAGCCATATCTGCTGCCCCTCCACTTCGACGCGCTCCAGCTGCACGGGGATTGGCCCTTCTTCGTTGCGGATGCTGGCCACGTCCTCAAGATCGGCGGCCAGCCCGTCATCCAAATTCCCGTCCGGCGATTCGCTTAATGTGCCATCCGGCGGAATCAGCCCCTTGCGGTCGAGCAACACGCGCAGTTGCTGGGCGAGGTCTGCCCCTTGCTCGCGTTGGGCGCGCGGCAGTTTCGACAGGTTCAGGTAATTGGCGGCGAGGGCGTAATCCTCCTCGCCCACGGCCTTCAGGAATCCACGGAACGTACCACGCGGAGACAGGCGCGAGAACTGGTCGTAGGCTTGCGGCGCGGGTGCTTCTGCCGCCGGTGCTTCCATGGGAATCGGCGCTTTGGCGATGGCACCCGATGCCAACACGGTGAAAACGATTGCGACAAGGCAGGAAAGGATTTTGTGCACAGCGGAGCCTGAAGAATAAGGAAAATACAGATGGCGAGCATCTCATCAAAAAACGCATAAAGAAACCATTTTTCCCGCGCCATTACCAGCGCGTAAATAATCGCTGCTCGTCGCGCGGGATAATTCAGCTGGGCATGTATAAAAGACAATAGGGGTGAGGCGATGCCTCCTGCCGCAAGATTTTGTGGGCGACGGGGCGGCTGCCGCAAGCGATGGTGGGGCGATGGGCGCTCTGCCGCAGTGCGAAAATGCCCGTTGTATTTTGTGTAAGTTTGCTATATAAAGGTGGGGCTTGTTTGGACGGGGATCGACAAGCCGAAAAATTACAGACATCATTATCCCATGCAATGCACTGCGAAAGGCAATGTAGCATATGACGACACGTTATAAACGTGAGGCGTGGATTGCACGCATCTCTCTGTTCACCACCCTCGTGCTGTTCGGTTTTGTCGGTGAATATCTGGTCAAGGAAATGATGGTCGCGGTGGAGGAGGGCAACACACGCCTGATTCTCGAAGTGGCTGGGTTCGCGCTCTGCGTGCTCATCATCCTCTACAGCAACATGCTGTATCACATCTGCCTTATCGGGCATTACATCCGCAAAAGCTTGCATATCCCCGCATCGCGCGATGCTATCGAGTCGCTCTATGACCGCGAGGCTCCCGAGCTGACCGTCCTCATCCCGTCCTATAAGGAAGAGCCGCGCGTGGTGATGCAGACCATGCTCTCCGCCGCATTGTCCGAGTATCCTGCGAAGAACGTCGTCCTGCTGGTCGATGATCCGCAGAACCCCAAGACCCACGAAGACATCCAGCTGCTTTCCGCTGCGCGCAACACGCCGCACGAATTGCAGGCGATGTTCGATGGCAATGCCGCCCGCTTCAACGCGGAGCGCGAAGCCTTCGCAGCACGCCGCGCCGCGGGTGCGGTCGATGTAGCGGCTGAACTCCATAAACTCGCGAAGCATTATGATGAAGTGGCCGACTGGCTGCAGGGCATGGCGCGTGACTTCTGCGGTGAAACGGCAGTCGAAGACCTGCACTTCGCTGAGAAATTCTTCGTCGAAGCCATCCTGCTTGATCCCGCCAAGAAACATGCCGCCCGCGCCCAGTCCTTCCGCGCACAGGCCGAGGGCGAAGTCGTCTTCTCCGAACTGATGCTGGCACGTCATTATAACCGTCTCGCGGGTATCTTCACCGTTGCCTTCTCCAGCTTCGAACGCAAGAAATACGTGAATCTGTCGCATGAAGCCAACAAGGCGATGAACCTGAACTGCTACATGGCGCTCATCGGCAAGTCGTGGAAAGAAGTGCAGACCGAGCAAGGCCTTGAGCTGCATGAATGCATGCCTGTGGACGCGACTTTCAGCATCCAGCATGCGGATTACATCGACACCATCGATGCCGACAGCCTCATGCTTTCCGATTACGTCCTGCGCCTGATCTATATGATGGAGCAGCCCAAGAACGCGCGTATCGCCGTGGCACAGTCCCCTTGCTCCGCTTATCCCGGTTGCGAGAACCCCATCGAGCGTATCGCCGGCGCCTGCATCGACGTGCAGTTCCACACCCATCAGGGCTACACCCATTGGGATGCGAGCTACTGGGTCGGCGCGAACGCCATGCTCCGCCGTGCTGCCCTTGAGGAAATCAAAGAAGTGAAGATGGCCGAAGGCAAACGCGTCACCATCTACATCCAAGACCGCACCGTCATCGAGGACACCGAATCCACCATCGACCTCGTGGCGAAGGGCTGGAAACTGTATAACTATCCAGAGCGCATGACCTTCAGCTCCACCCCGCCGGATTTCGGCTCCCTGCTCATCCAGCGTCGCCGCTGGTCGAACGGCGGTCTCATCATCCTGCCGAAGCTGCTAGGCTATGCATGGAAGCAGAAGAAAGACCTGCGTCTGGCGAAGGAGATGTTCCTGCGCGTGAACTATCTTGCGCTCACCACTGCGGGCTGCATCGTGTCGCTGATGTTCTATTTCTACCCCTTCAGCCGCCAGCTCATCACCCCGGCGATCGTGGTCTCCTCCATCCCGCTGTTGCTGCTCTATTCCCGCGACCTGAAAATCTCGGGTTATAAATACAGCGATTCGCTGCGCGTCTGCGCCCTGAACCTGATGCTCTTCCCGATCATCGTCGGTGGTGTGTTCAAACAGTTCCAGCAGATGCTGACGGGTAAGAAGATTCCCTTCGGCCGCACCCCGAAGATTCCCGGCCGCACCGCCGCCCCCGCGCTTTACAGCGCGCTGGAAGTGCTGCTCACCGTGAACTTCCTCGGGCTGGCTATGTATTATGCCTATGTGGGCAACTGGTCGAAGTTCGGTTTCACGGCTGTGAACGCCGCCTTCTTCACCTATGCCCTCGTCAACTTCATCGGCGTGCGCGCCGCCTTCGAAGATATCTTCGCGGGCATGCGCACCACCTACCGCACCGTGGCCACCGCAAGCCTTCCGGCTTACCGCGCTGCTGTGCGGTTCCTGCTTCCGGCTCCCAAGGTCAAAGCAGGCGACTGATAACAGTCGTGATACGCATGAAAAAGGCCGCCTCAAAGGGCGGCCTTTTTTTGTTCCGGATTCGCTTTATCGGCTAATCATCAGATTCGCCAGTGAATCGCCTATCTGGCGGAAGGACTGGCGCAGCGTCGCCCCGTCGGGCGAGTCGAAATAATATTCCGGTTTGCTGGCGCAGTTGCGGAACATCGTACGCGCGTTGTTCGATGCCGTGGAGTTATTCAGCTGGAAGGTCACAGTGTAGATGATGATGTTCTGCGCTTTCATCGCCGTGCAGATGCTGGCGAACTTGCTGTTCACTGCCGTGATGCCTTCGGCTGTGGTATCGACGGTATTGCCCATTTTCTTCTGCTGGATATGCCCGTAGGACGTGTAATCCGAGCCGAGATAAGGATACACGCCGGTATAGATTTCGTTCACCCCGTCCGTCATCATGATGACCGCTTTGCTCATCAGCGGGGTATTGTAATCCAGCGGCAGGTCGGGATTGCCCCACATGCCCCGCCATTTCGGCGAAATCACCCGCCATGCCCATGCCATGCCTTCGCTGGACATCGTGCCCCCGCGCCGCCAAGGCACAAGTGCGTCGATGGCGCTCTGCACCGTGGCTTTCTGGGTTGTGAAGGGGGTGATGGGCGTGCCGCACCCCACGTTCGGTCCTTTTGCTGCCGCATCGGTATAGCCCGAACCTTCGTTCAGCGTCACGGTGGTGGTGGTCGTGGTCTTGCCGTTCTTGGTCGTGGTGGTCTTGGTGATCCACGGGTTGTTATGGGCGTTGGAGGCCTGCACCGTGTTGCTCTCCCAGAAATACATGGGGAAAAGCGTTTCCGGTTTGCCCGCTTCGGGTATCGCATCCGTCAAATCCAATCCGTTCGTCACCGGATATTGGGTTCGCGATTCGACGCAACCTTTCCACTTCACAGCCCCAGCAGGGTATTGTGCGGGGTAGCGGCTCAGGTCGTAATTGCGCAGCCATGCGGTTTTATCCGACCCGATATTGACGGTGGTCACATAGGGCACCACCGCTACATACAGGTTCTCCATGGTCGCTTTGTCACCGAAAAGGATATTCACCATATCGGTCGCGGCTGACCGAAGATCGGTGATTTTCGTTCCGGCCATCGAACCTGTCACGTCCAGCGCCATCACCAGTTCCAGCCCTTTGTTCTCGCGGGTGATTTCCGAGCTGGCGACCACATCCATATATTCCGTGCCGAAAATCTGCATGAAAGTCATCGGCACGCGCGCGGTGGCGGAAAGGGTGATGACCGTATTGTCCTGACTCACGGTCGCAGTGGTGCTCATCAGCGTCGAATCAAGGAAGCCGGGCGGGTAGTTCACCGCCATGTAATTGTTCACGACCTGCTGCACATTCGCGGAATGCGCTTTCGAGCCTGCGGCCAAGCCGGCGGAGTCGAGCGCGTTGGACAGCTTGGTCTGCGCGCTTTGCAGGCGTGACATATCCACGGCCACGCCGGTTGCGCCGACCAGCGCGAACATCCCCAGCCCCACGAACATCAATACGTTCCCGCCTTCGTCGCGCAGCATGCGTGCGCCTGCGGTGCGGATGCGGTTCTTCCATGCCATGGCCACTTCCTTCCGGTCAGTTGACGATCAAAGTGCCTAATTCCCCCATACGCGGGAGATAATAGGCGGTTCGGTAGAACTCGATGGGGTCGACGATGCTCTCGTTCACCATCGGTGTGAAGGTGTAATAGGTTTCGGCGATGAGCACGTTGTCGCGGCTATCCACGGTGAAGCCTGCGGGCAGGACAGGGGTGGCGTTCACCGCGCCTATCTTGCTTGAGCGCACGAGGTCCCCCCCGCCTTTATACTGCCATTTCACGATGAGATTGCCGTTGCTGTCATATCCCACGCAGGTCACCATCATCACACCGGTGCGGCTGAAATCCAGCGGTTCCATGATATGCTCCGCCGCCGCCATGATCTGGTCGAGGTC
>VGDC01000123.1 GCA_016869895.1 Alphaproteobacteria bacterium | reverse complement strand
TTCGGCTTGGGGCACGATTGGCAGCGCATGACGCAGGACATCGAATCCATGCTGGAGCAGAACGGCATCCGCCCCGGTCATGCCGTCAAGGGCGATAGGAGCGTGAACGGCTCGCGCTACACGTCCTACCGGAATGACCGTATGCTCGACGGGCGATACGTCGATGCCAAGGAATCGGCGCAATATCCGCCCCACCAGCAATATAACATATCCGGCAGACCCGACCCGTTCGCGAACATCCGCGTTGCTCCGGTGAATCAGGGGCGGTGGGTGAATGCGGTGATGGACGGGAAAACGCGCCCCATCAATCAGCCCAATCATGCCTATGTGGGTATGCCTGCCGTGCCGCCGCCTCCGCGACCGCCCCAGCCTCCGCAACCACCCCAGCAGGGCGCGTCCGGCATTCCGGCGGCGAAGCACTGGAAAGCGCAGGTCGACCAGTTCGATAACCCGTTGATGAGCCTACCCATCGATGGCGCACCGGTGAACGAAGTCGCCAAGGTGAAGGCACTTCTCAGGCTGAATGGCTTCACCCCCGAAGAAAGGGTTAGCAAAAGCATGGGCGGCAGGGTAGTCTATGTCTCCGGTGAGGACGCCACCCGCCTGAAGAACACCCTAGGCACCCCGCCGAAACCCAACTCTCCCCGCCCATCCCAGTCGCGCTGATGGGCTAATCCCTCTGGAGCGAATCATGCTGAAGAAATTGTTCTATGCCCTCGTTTGCGTGCCGCTTGGTCTCGTCTGCGGCGGGGCGAAAGCCACCGAAACGGCGGATGCCAAAACCGCCTATGATTTCAGCTTCACCAGCATCACCGGCGAGCCATTGCCCCTTTCCCAATTCAAGGGCAAGCCGATTCTGGTGGTCAACACCGCTTCCGAATGCGGCTTCACCTCGCAATATAAAGAATTGGAGGAGTTGTGGGAGAAGTATAAGGAGCGCGGGTTGGTGGTCATCGCCGTACCCTCCAACGATTTCGGCGGGCAGGAACCGGGCAGTGCCGAGACTATCAAGGAATTCTGCGAGGTCAAATTCGGTGTCAGCTTCTACCTCACCGAGAAATACCACGTGAAGGGCGACGAAGCCCATCCCTTCTATAAACACGCCCGCGAGAAGCTGGGTGCGTTGGCCGCGCCCAAGTGGAACTTCCATAAATACCTCATCGCGCCGGACGGGCAGGTGACCGATTGGTACGCCTCCACCACCTCGCCCATGGACAAAAGGGTGCAGGAAAAGATCGAATCTTTATTTCCCGGATAATCCGAAGCTACGGTAAATTTATGTGAAGGAATCCATAGTGATAGGTGTAATGACTATCCAACCTATGCACTAAGGAGACTAACCATGCGTACCTTCATCACCCTCGCCCTTGCGGCCACTTCCGCCATCACCCTTTCCGCTTGTGCGGGTGGCCAGCCCGGCTCACAGCACCTCGCCGCCGCCGAGCCCGATCGCGTCGTCGTCGAGCGCACCTATGAAACGCAGGTTCGCCCTGTGTCTTACGTCGCTCCTGCGACGGTAGCCACCCAGCGCACCTATATCGACGATGACGGTCATGTCATCCGCCAGCAGGCCGTTGTGCCGCAGGCTGTGGTCGTGACCAAACCTGCCGTCACCACCGCTGTCGTGGAAGAGCGCCGTTACTATAACGACGACTACACCGGCCGTGAGCAGTCTCAGGCAGAGCGTCAGGCGCTCAGCCGTGAACACTTCAATTCCTGCCCTCCCGGTGCTGCTAAAGCCCGCGAGTGCTAATCGCAGGTAAGAGATGCCTTGCGTAACCGTAAGGCGCTGAAGACCCAGCTTATATGCAGGGTCACAAGAAAGGGATTCTTCGTTTGATGCGGGAATCCCTTTCTTCTATAATCGGCATGTTTAAACCCTTCTTATAGGATTCCCCCATGCGTCTATTCCTCGTGATTTCCAGCCTTCTTGCGCTTTCCGCTTGCTACGCCCATGCCCCCAGCTCCGTCCGTGTGGATGGCCTCGGCGAAGTGCGGTACGACAATCATCGCCACGGAAATGGCAACTTCTGCCCTCCCGGCCAAGCGAAGAAACATAACTGCTGATGTGAAAAGGGGGCTGAAAAGCCCCCTTTTTTATTCTGCCTCGGCGGTGTTGGCTTCCGCCAGCACCAGCATGCCCACGGCGGGATAATCCGTCTTGCCGCTGCCGAGAATGGGCAGGGCTTCCACCACCATGATATGTTTGGGCAGGGATAGCTCGGTGATGCCCTGTTCGCGGAAATGGGTAAGGAGGGCTTCGCGCGCCGCATCCGCGCGGGTTGTCACCAGCACGAGCTGTTCGCCCTTGCGTGGGTCTGGTCGGGCGACCACCGCATGGTCATGCTCTGGCCAAAGCTGGGCGATGAGCGATTCCACCCCCGCAAGCGACACCATCTCCCCGCCGATTTTGGCGAAGCGTTTGGCGCGTCCGACGATGGTGATGAACCCCGATTCGTCGATGCTCACGATGTCGCCCGTATCGTGCCAGCCTTCTTCCGGTGGGCGCAGCACGCCGGGCTGGTCGGCGAGGATATACCCCGCCATGATGTTCGGGCCGGTCACCTTCAGCCTGCCGCCTTCCTCGATGCCCTCCACAGGCGCGAGGGTGTGCAGCATACCGGGCACGAAACGCCCTACCGTGCCGGGTTTGCAGAACATCGGCGAGTTGAAGGCGAGGACGGGCGAAGTCTCCGTCACGCCGTATCCCTCGAACACGCGCACGCCGAATCGCTCCGCCCAGAGGCGGCGGGTCTCTTCGCGCAGTTTCTCCGCTCCCGCGAAGGCATAGCGCAAGCGGTGCAGGTCATAGGGGCGGGCATAGCGCGCATAGCCGTTCAGGAAGGTATCCGTGGCGAAAAGGATGGTCGCGCGGGTATCGCTGATGAGTTCGGGAATGGTCTGGTAATGCAGCGGCGAGGGGTAAAGGAACAGTTTCACGCCGGAAAGCAGCGGCAGGATGTATCCCACCGTCAGGCCGGAGGTGTGGAAGATGGGCAGCGGGTTGAACAGGCAATCGCTGGTGCCCACGTCGATGCAGGAGCGCAGCTGGGCGATGTTGGACACGATATTGCCATGGGTCAAGGCCACGCCCTTCGGCGCGCCTTCCGAGCCGGAGGTGAAGAGGATGATGGCCGTGGCATCCGCATCGAAAGCCGCATGGCTGTGACGGTGCAGGCGTTCATAGGTCTTGCGGGGGCGGAAGGCTTTGAGAAGGCCGCAGAGCTTCGCTCCTGTGCCGATTTTGCCGCGCAGGTCTTCGAGGTACAGGATGCGCTGGCCTTGCGTGACAAGCGCGTTGATGACCGCTTCCATCTCCGCCATCTTCACGAAGCGGCGCGAGGTGATGATGGTGCGCAGACCCGCCGTGGCGGCGGCAGCGCAGATGTTGTGGCGACCGGCGGTGAAGTTCATCATCGCGGTGGTGATGCCGTAGGCCTGCAGCCCTGCAAAGGCCACCAGCGCGCCGTTCACGTTGGGCAGCATCAGGCCGACGGTGTGTTCGTCCTTGCCCAATTCGCGGTCGATTGCCCCGCCGAGGATGAAGCTTCCAGCCAAGAGTTTGCGGTAGCGCAAGGGCTGGCGTTCCGTGTCTTCGCAGACGATATGCCGCCCACCGAATTGCTTGGCCGCGCCGATGATGGCGGAGAACAGCGTTTGGTGATGATCCTGATGGCGGAAGGTCATGTCGGCCAGCAGGTCGGAAAGCTGCGTCGCCGCCTGTTCGCTGCGCACACGCCCTTTTCCGGCGGTGATGTTCAGCCGCAGGGTGGGGAAGAGATGCAGCGTCACCTTCGGCCAGAGTCTCGTGGGGGCTTGCTTGGGCTTCACCGCGCTCCACAGGCTGTTCTGCGTGCCCTCGATATAGAGCGAATGGATGAGCGGCTGGGTCTCCGCCAGAATGCCCGCCAGCGTTTCGCAAGGGGGCAGGGGAATGCCCGTGTCCGTCGGGCGACCTTCGGGCTGAAGAATCACCGTTCCCCCCGCTGAGATGACATCGGCCAGCAGGATATTGCTCGATGCATCGGCCTTCGCAGGGTCGAAGAACAACACATTCACCAGCTTCTGCAACAGCTTGGTGCTGATTTTGTGTTGATGGCGGATGTTCACCGCCACCGCGAAATCGGGGTGGGAGTAGCGGAATTCCTTTTCCAGAAGAACCGCGAGGATGAAACCATCCGCCCAAGACGCGTGATTGACGATATACACCCCGCCTGGCAGTTGCGGCTGGTGCATGCCATGCTCCACCCAGCCGGGGCGGAACACCACGCGGAGGATGCCGCGCAGGGTGATGAACTTCGCTTCATGGGCATAGCGTTTGAACGTCGCGCGGTTCATGCGGCGCAGGATGGCGCGCGGCAGCTTTTTGACCGAAGAAAGGTCGATGTGTCGCAGTTTGCGGGCGATTTTCTGATGCAGGCTCATGCGGCGGAATTCCATGTGTGCGGTGTGGATTGCTGGCATGATACGTTTCCCGCCTTCCGATGGCAAGCATTAGGGTAACTCCTTGGCAGGCGTGAAATAATCGGATAGAGTCGGTTGTATGATACGTCGCCAGTTCAGCCTGCACGAACTCAGTGTCGCTTCCGCGACCGGCTATATTCGCGCTATAGACAGGCATCAACGCCAGCGCATCAAAAGCTATCCCATCGACAACCATGAGCCGCTCCGCGCCAGTGACCGCGACGATGCCGTATTCGCCGAGAAGACCGCCGAGGGCTATGTGCTTCAAGTCACCATCGCCGATGTCGCCGCCCATATCCCCAAGGACAGCATCTTGGACAAAGCCGCACAGAAGCGCGCTTTCACGATTTATCGCCCTCCCGCGCGCGACCCTATGTTCCCCTTCGTGCTTTCGGAAGACCGCTTCAGCTTAGAGCATGAACAAGAGCGGCTGGGGCTGACCGCCATCTTCACGCTGGATGAAGCCTTCGCGTTGAAAGGCGTGCGTTTCGCGCGCACCATCGTCGAATCGGAATGCCAGGATTACGCCTCCGCCTCACACCGGATGATTCAAGAGGGCGACGACATGGCGCTTCTAGCGCAAGTGGCGCAGGGCATCAAGCGCGCCTCCAACCCTGCCATCCGCCCCTATGATGCGGGGGATTCGGCCTATATGGACAAGACCGGACATATCCGGCAGGGTGATGCGGGCACCATGGCCGCCGCCAAGCTGGTGCAGGTGTTGATGATTTTCGCCAATAACGAAATCGCCAATTTCTTCAATGCCACGGGGCTGCCGTTCCTGTATCGCAACCACGACGGTAAGACCGATGAGTTAGGGCAGCTTGGCCGCGCGGAATATGAACCGTTTGATGATGGGCATTATGGCCTGCGCCGCAGCGATGGGCTGAAAGGGGCATACAGCCATTGCACCTCGCCCATCCGTCGCTATGCCGATCTCGTGAACCAGCGGATGCAGCATTATGCGATGGATGTGGTCGAGGCCATCAGCGGGGAGTTGATGGGTCTGCTCGCGTCACCGGAAAGGCGCGGGCGGAGCGACACCGTCTCCCCCATCGTCTGGGAACACGCGCCGGACATTCTCCGCCGCATCTATGCCGTGCACCGCGCTCAAGGCGCAGACCGTTTCACTAGCGAGAAAGCCCTGAAGGATGCCCTGCGCGGGTTACTGAATGCTGCCAGCCCCGAAGCAGGACGCGAGCTTTACCGTCAGGCCGATCCGCTCGCGCAGCTTTCCGCCGCCGCCCTTCGCCCTGCCGTGCCCTATTCGCACGATGAACTGCTGCGCATCACGCCCGTGCTCAACACGGCTGGTGCGGCGGAGAACGAGGCCGTGGCCGAGTTGAACATCCGCAACCTCACCAAGTGGAACGAGCGGGTGACGGAGGATTTCGCGGCGGGCAATTTCGACAAGCTTTCCGAAGGCGGCTTTTCCACGCTGCTCCGCCGCGCGGCGGTCACAGGGCGTATCAATGAGGATTTCGCCCGCGAGGCCGTCGCGCGCATCAAATCAGGCAGGGCGGATAAAGTGCAGGATTGCTACTCCGCGCTCATCCTTTCCAAGGAATACCAGAACAAATACTGGCGCGCGGTGAAACGCGCTGCGCTGAATGCCATTGAGCGCGACCCCATGGCCACGAATAACGTGTTCGATAAAGCCATGCGGGAAGACGAACTCCACCCCGATACTTACATCGCCGAGGCGGATATTCAGGACAGTTCCGCCCGTAAATCCATGCCGCTCATGCGCGCGGCGGGGGTGGAGCAAAGCATCGATGCCGCTCTCGTCGTCACCTATATGGAAGGCTTGGAGGGCAGGGGATACGCCGCGCAGAGCTATTCGCTAGGGTATAATAAGAAAGACACCGCCCGCCATGCGCGGTTCAATTTCATCCGCGCCTTGTCCT
>VGDC01000122.1 GCA_016869895.1 Alphaproteobacteria bacterium | reverse complement strand
GCAACACGAGGATGTTCATTTCGCCGAAGGCGTGTGGCGCGGTGTTCTTTGATGTGGGTTTTTTAGCCATGGGATGCTCCTTCACGCGAGACGATAATCATAAGCCATAAGGTTACGGATGTAAAATATCCGCCAGAGGGATTGCTTTGTTCAGGCAGGCAGGGTAAGAATCCGCATCTTTGAAAGGTGCGGCATGGAAACGGGAAAGAAACCCACGGTGGCGATGGCGGTGTTCTGCATGGTGATGGCGATGGTGTCCATCACGGCGGGCGCATCGCTGGCCAAGACCATCTTCCCCGCCATCGGTGCGGAGGCGACGACCAGCCTGCGCCTGACCTTCGCGGCTATCGTGCTGTTTGCGGTGTTCCGCCCGTGGCGGTTCGTGCCGAAGAAGCATGAATGGAGAAACCTGGTTTTCTACGGCGCGACGCTGGGCACGATGAACCTCATTTTCTATATGTCCATCGCGCGGATTCCGCTAGGGATAGCACTGGCGCTGGAGTTCACGGGCCCGCTGGCATTGGCGCTCTATCAATCGCGCACGCGGCAGGACATCATCTGGGTCATCTGCGCGGTGGTGGGCATTCTGCTGCTGACGCCGCTGAATGAAGCTTCGGCGGATTTGGATACGACGGGTATCATCCTCGCGCTGGTGGCGGGCATCTTCTGGGCGTTGTATATCGTCGCGGGTAAACGCTTAGGCAACATGGGGCATGGCGGGGTGACGGTGGCTTGGGGCATGATGTTCTGCGCCATCACGGTGTCGCCGGTGATGTTCACGGTGGCGGATTTCAGCACCTTCACGCCGCATATCCTGTTGTTGGGGCTGTGCATCGGTGTGATGTCCAGCGCGATTCCCTATTCACTGGAAATCATGGCGTTAAAGACGCTGCCATCTAAGACCTTCAGCATCCTGACGAGCTTAGAACCAGCTGTGGGCGCGGTGGCGGGGCTGGTGTTCCTCGGCGAGAAGCTGGAATTCGTGCATATCATCGCCATCGGCTTCGTGGTGCTGGCCTCTTCGGGCAGCACATTCTTTGAGAGCCGCAAGAAGCCGCTCCCAGAGTTGGCGAATTAATCGATATTGGCGGTGACGCGGGCGCGGATGCCCGAAAGCGTCTCTTCGCGCAGCAGCTTGCCGTTCTCGAAGACGGTCTGCAATTCGCCCTGCTGTTCCTGCGCGGTCGTCTGGCGGTCGAACAGTGTTAATTTCCCATCCACCCGTTCCACCCGCAAAAGGCCTTTGGCGGAGCGTTTCGTGCCGGAATCGGTCTTAGGGTCTTTGTATATCTCGCGGCGTTCGCCGTTCACTACGCCGCTGGTGGCTTTCATGGCGAAGCCATAAGTGTCGCGGGTGACGTATTGATAGGTGTATGACCCGATGCCGAAGACGACATTGCCCGATGCGAAGCCCTTAGCGGCGAGGCCGTCGAGAATGGCTTGGGCGCGCTCCAGCGTAATGGAATCGCCGTAGATGAGGCCGATATGCGTATCAAGCAGTTTATGGCCAGTTGCGGTGACTGTGCCACCGAAGACATCCCACAGGCATTCGATTGCGCCTTTGTGTTGGGGTGAGCCAGCGGGTGCGGAGGCATCGCCCACGATGATCTTGATGGGATCGCCGCTATCCGGACGGATGACGACACGGCCATCACGCGCCATCACTTCCGGTTTGAGCGTGGGGAGATATTCGGTCAAAACACGCCAGAAATCCCATGTGTCGGACACAATGGAGACGAAACCGCGCGGGTAGGTCTCGGTGATGAGGCGGCGGAAGGTGGCGAGTTCGCCATCCTGCATACCCATGCACATCACGGAATGCTCCGTGGCGGGAACAGAGCCGCCGACGAGTTCCTTATCCGCATCCGCACCGTAGAATTCTTCGAGTATATCGATGGCGGGGACGGAATCCGTGCCGAGGAAGCTTAGCAGATGCGCCGCGCCTGAGCTTGCGACATCGGGCAGACCGGAAAGGCCGCGCATGGAGAAATCATGGGCTTGGAACAGCACGGCATCACGCGGTATACCCGTCTTATCGGCATAATGCGTCAGCAAGCGGCGATATTCAAAGGCCGTGGAAGCGGAGGTGATGGGTTTCCAGAGATAGGTGGAAAGCACGGTCTCCAGATAATTCGTGAGCCAGAAGAAATCGGGGTGGGTGTTCACCACCGTCAGCATCGGCACGGCGAAGGGCACGAGTGTTCCTTCCGGCAGAGCCTTGATGCGGATGGGAAGATAGCCGAGGTCATGCAGCGCGGCGATGTGCTCCACCGGCACGGCACCATCGCCAAGGGATGTGTCCATCCGGCGTTTATAGGCCGCAACGACTTTGGCTTTATCCTGTGCGAAGAACTCGCGGTTCCATGTTTCCAGCAGGAAATCCTTGATGAAGAACTGAAGCCCGAAGAACAAGACCTCGCTGCCTCCGCCCGTGCCGGGCAATGCGCCGCCCTTGCGATGGGTGCGGGGGGTGTAGTTCGCATAGACTTCCGTCGTGCCAACAGGATATTGGCGACGGTGATCCGCCTTGTAGAAATCGATGGCTGTCAGGGGATTGATACGCATATCGCCCAATCCTATTCAGGAAGCCGCCTTTTGGGGCGTTGGGGAGGAAAAGTGGTGCCGACTAGAGGACTCGAACCTCCGACCCCCGCATTACGAATGCGATGCTCTACCAGCTGAGCTAAGTCGGCACTGGATATACCGTTGTTCCTAATGCCAAACGGGCAGCAATGCAAGCCTTTTTAGCCGCGCAACACGCCGCCGAACTGTTTGGCCGCCGCGTCGATGATTTTCTTCGCCACGCCTTCGATTTCTTCGTCCGTCAGGGTGCGGTCATTTGCCTGCAGAGTGACGCTGACTGCCACGGATTGCTTGCCCGGCTCGACGCCTTGACCCTTATAGACATCGAACAGACGCACATCGCGCAGCAGGTTCTGCTCGGAAGCGCGGATGGCTTTCACGATGTCGGCCGAAGTGACGTTATCGTTGGTGAGGAAGGCGAAATCGCGCTCCACCGCCTGATAGGCCGAAGCTTGCAGAAGCGGGCGCGCGCTTCCTTTGGATTTCGCGGGCGGGATGGCATCGAGGAACAGCTCGAAACCGACCACATTGCCTTTATAGCCGAAGGCCTGAATGGTCAGCGGGTGCAACTCGCCGAAATAGCCAAGGATGATTTTTGGGCCGAGGGACAGCGTGCCGGAGCGACCGGGGTGATACCACGCCGGAGCGTTGGCGGTCACCTGCACCTTGGAGGCATCCATGCCCGCAGCGGCGAGCACGGCGAGTGCATCGGCTTTCACATCGAAGACATCCGCGGCGCGATTGTCTTTGAAGGTGTTTTTCGGTGCGGTTTCACCCGTGCGGATGCCCGTGGCGACATGGCGCTGCTGGTTCGGGGCGATGCCAGCGAACTGGGAACCGACCTCGAACAAACCGAGATTGGCGAAGCCGCGCGCTTTGTTGCGCACCGCTGCATCCAACAGGTTCGGGAGCAGGCTGGGACGCATATAGTCCAACTCGCTGCTGATGGGGTTGGCGACGACCAGCGCGGGGTTATGCTCGGCGAAATGTTTGGCCTTGTCCTGCTGTATGAAAGCGAAGGTGTGCGTTTCGTGGAAACCACGGCCAGCAAGGGTGCGTCGCGCTACGAAAGAGGCCTTGTCGATGGGTGCGAATTCCGGCTTCTCAGCCGCTTCCGGCAGGGAAACGGTAGGGATGTTGTCATAGCCGTTGATGCGCAGGATTTCTTCGACGAAATCCGCTTCGCCGTCAATATCAGGACGCCATGATGGCGGCTGGACGAGCCATGTGCCGTCATCCTTCTTGCCTGTGATGGTGATGCCGAGGTGGTTGAAGACGGATTTGATATGGTCTTCGGTGACATCGATGCCGCCCAGCGTTTTCACGCGGGAGGGGCGGAATGCGATGCTGCGCTGCCATTTCGGCTGCGCGCCTGCCACGACCCATTCGCTGACTTCACCGCCGCAGAGAGTGGTGATCATGCGGATGGCGAGTTCTGCGCCGGTGACGACACCTGCGGGATCGACGTGACGCTCGAAGCGGTAGCGCGCATCAGAATCGATGCTGAGGGCGCGACCCGTCTGGGCGATGTTGATGGGGTTGAACAGCGCGACTTCGAGGAAGACATCGGTGGTGCTTTCGGTGCAGCCGCTTTCCTCGCCGCCCATGACACCCGCGAGGCCGAGGGCGCGCGCGTCATCAGCGATGACCGTCATGCCCGCTTTGAGGGTGTATTCCTTGCCGTTCAGGGCTTTCAGTTTTTCGCCGTTCTGTGCGTGGCGCACGGTGATGTTGCCCTGCAATTTGGCGATGTCATAGACGTGCAGCGGGCGGCCAAGGTTGAAGGAGATGTAGTTGGTGATGTCCACCAGCGCGGAGATGGGGCGCAGGCCGATGGCTTTCAGGCGGTTCTTCAGCCAGTCGGGGCTTTCGCCGTTGGTCACGCCGCGGATTTCGCAGCCGACGAACTTGGCGCAGTCTTCAGGAACATTGATGTTCACGGTGATTTTCGGCGCGTAAGTACCCTGTTCCTGCTCAACCAAAAGGGGCTTCAACACGCCGAGACCTGCAGCGGCGAGGTCACGCGCGATGCCGCGCACGCCGAGGCAATCGCCACGGTTGGGGGTGATGGCGATTTCAATCATCGGGTCGTCAACGCCCAAAGCTGCGGTGACAGCGCCGCCGACTTTCGCATCTGCGGGCAGTTCGATGATGCCATCGGATTCTTCGCTTAAGCCCAGCTCGCTCTCGGAACAGAGCATGCCATTGCTTTCCAGTCCACGGATTTTGGTTTTCTTGATGGTGAAATTCGCGGCGGGGATGAACACGCCTTCACGCGCCAGCACGACCTTGATGCCTTTGCGGGCATTGGGCGCGCCGCAGACGATTTTCAGAATCTGCGAACCATCGTTCACATCGCAATAGCGGAGTTTATCGGCATCGGGATGCGGCACGGCTTCGACGATTTCGCCGACCACGAAGTCCTTGAGGGCTTTGGAATGGTCGGTGATGGATTCGACCTCAAGGCCGATGGCGGTCAGCGTCGCGGAAATCTGATCCAGCGAGGCATCGGTTTCGAGGTGGTCTTTCAGCCAGTTCAGCGTGAATTTCATTGAACGTGTCCTTATTTAGCGTAGGCGCTGACGAGCGCGGGAATGTCGAGGGGGGCGAAGCCGTAATGCTGCAACCAGCGGATGTCGGCATCGAAGAAGGTGCGCAGGTCGGGGATGCCGTATTTCAGCATAGCCATGCGCTCAACGCCGAGGCCGAAGGCGAAGCCCTGATATTCATCTGGGTCGATGCCGCAGTTGCGCAGCACGTTCGGGTGCACCATGCCGCAGCCCATGATTTCCAGCCAGTCCTTGCCTGCGCCGATTTTCAACTCGCCTTTTTCGCGGGAGCAGCCGATGTCCACTTCCGCGGAAGGTTCGGTGAAGGGGAAGAAGCTGGAACGGAAGCGCACGGGCACGTCGTCCACGCCGAAGAAGGCTTTGACGAAGTCGATGATGCAGCCTTTCAGGTGTCCCATATGGATGGCTTTGTCGATGACGAGGCCTTCGATCTGGTGGAACATGGGCGTGTGGGTCAAATCCGAATCGCAGCGGAAGGTGGAGCCGGGGGCGATGATGCGCAGTGGCGGCTTCTGGGCGACCATGGTGCGGATTTGCACAGGGGAGGTGTGGGTGCGAAGCACTGGCTTGGGCTGACCTTCCTCGCCGACGAGGTAGAAAGTGTCGTGCATCTGGCGGGCAGGGTGCTCCGGCGGGATGTTCAGCGCGCTGAAATTATGGAAGTCGTCTTCGATCTCCGGCCCTTGCTTCACGCTGAAACCCTGCGCAGCGAAAATGGCGGTGATTTCCTCGATGACCTGCGTGACGGGGTGGATGCGACCGACCGACTCATGGCGCGGTGCAAGGGTGACATCCACACGCTCGGATTCCAGACGGGCATTGATGGCGGAGAGATTCAGCACCCCATGGCGCGCGTCGATGGCGGAGGAAATGGCATCCTTTGCGACGTTCAATGCCTGACCGAGCGTCTTGCGCTCTTCGGGCGTGGCGGAACCGAGGCTTTTGAGCTGTTCTGTCAGCACCCCTTTTTTGCCGAGGTAATGGACGCGCAAAGCATCCAGCGCGGTGAGGTCAGCAGCCGCAGCGACAGCGGCTTGCGCTTCCTGAACGATGGCTTCGGGGGAGGTCTGGGTCATAATCTATCCGGTAAGTTCTGGGAGTAGAACGAAAAAAGGGGGCTTCGAAGAGCCCCCTTTCTATCAGATTTTCAAGCGGCTGTTAAGCGGCTTTTTTCTTCTCTTTGGCGGCTTTTTCCAACGCGTCTTTCGCCTGCTTGGCGAA
>VGDC01000121.1 GCA_016869895.1 Alphaproteobacteria bacterium | reverse complement strand
TGGGAATATTGGAACAGCACGAAGGCGAATTCACTGCCCTGACACAGGCCGAAGGCGAAGATGATATTCTGGCTGCCATGCAGGCGGATGAGCTTGCCCAACCCCAGCAGCAGCACCAGTTTCACACCGATGAGCGCCGCCAGCAACCCAAGGATGATGAACGGATGCTCCACCATCAAGTCGAAATTGATGCCCATGCCCACGGAGATGAAGAACAGCCCCAGCAGCAAGCCTTTGAACGGCTGGATATCCGTCTCCAGCGAATGTTTATATTCCGAATTGGCGAGGACGACCCCTGCGAGGAACGCGCCCAAAGCGGGCGATAAACCGATGGCATACATGAGCAGCGTCGTGCCGACCACCAAGGCCAGCGAGGTCGCCGTGGTCACTTCGCGAAGCCGCGTGCGCGCCACGAAATCGAAAAGATAGGACGAGAGATACCGCCCCCCGAAGATGATGGCGACGATGACCGCCGCGATGGCCAGTGCGTGCTGCCACGCGGGCAAATGCTCCAGAAGGCTTGCGCTATGCTCCGCTTCCACCGCCACGCCGCCCACCGCCAGCAACGGCAGGATGATGAGGATGAAGATGACCGAAATATCCTGAAACAGCAGCACCGAGAACGCGCTCTCCCCCGCCGCCGTGCGCAGCAGGTTGCGCTCCTCCAGCATCTGCAGCACGATGGCGGTCGATGACAACGACAGCGCCATGCCCACGGCAAGGCTGACGGGCAGGCTGAACCCGAACAGCACGCCCACCCCAGTGAACACCGCACTGGTCAACACCACCTGCGCGCCGCCCAGCCCGACGATGGTGCGCCGCAGCCGCCAAAGGGTGCTGGGGTCAAGCTCCAACCCGATGAGGAACAGCATCATCACCACGCCGAATTCGGCGAAATGCATCACCTCTTCCACATTGCTGATGAATCCCAGCGCGAAAGGGCCGATGAGCACACCGGACAACAAATATCCGAGCACCGCGCCCAGCTTGAACCGCGTCGCCAGCGGCACGACCGCGCAGGCCGCAACAAGGAAAATGAAGATGTTGAAAAGGCCGCCGCTATCCATAGATTTCCTACCCCAAGAAGACTTCACCTGTTATGACAAGATTCTTGAGCCGCCGCAACTGGCGTTATAGGATAACGCCATGTCACCACTCTTTCTCGCCAATCTGATTCTCGTCACCCATGTGGCCTTCGTCGCCTTCGTAGTGTTGGCCGTGCCGCTGATTCTGGTCGGCAAGTGGCGCGGCTGGGCATGGGTGCATGCGCCGCTGTTCCGCATCGGCCATTTCGCCGCCATCGGCTTCGTGGTGGTGAATACGCTGATGGGTGAGATGTGCCCCCTGACCATCTGGGAGAATGATCTTCGCCAGCAGGCAGGGCAAACAGGTAACGGCGAAAGCTTCATCGCCTATTGGTTCTCGCGGGTGCTCTTCTGGGATTTGCCCTCATGGGCGTTCACCGTGGCCTACACTGCCTTCGGCGCACTGGTGCTGGCCTTGCTGTGGATAGTGCCGGTGAGGTGGCGGAAGGGTTAGTCATCCATAGCCAAAATGGCCTTTAAGAGATCGTCATTCATTTCTCTTCTCCCAAGGTATATGCAGAAAATGCGCCAGCACCTAAACTGTTTGCGAGCCTGTTCTCAGCTTTTATTGTATGAGTCGTTCTGCCATCGAATAATTTATTTTTGTATTGGGGCAGCCAAGGCAACCACTTCTCAATCCCCGTAGTCACGGGGTCGTCGGTCATTTCCAGCACCACGCTATGCAGCTTCACGCCCTTACCATAGATTTCCTCGAATCGGTCGGAACGGAGTTTATACTCGCTCTGCTCTGGCTCTTTGCCGATGTCCATCACGAGTTCCACAATGGTCGGGTCTTGCGGGTCTTTGAAATGCACGAACATGGGGTAATAATCCTGCGGCACATCACCTTTCACATCTTTCAACTGACTGTAATATGCCACGCCCGCTTTGGTCGTGCCCCCGCCGCTACCCATTTGTCCTGGCAAAGGAAAAACTGTGAAAGGCAGCATTCCCGCATGGTCAACTCCAAGCCTGTAGCCCTTTAGCAGAGCAAACACTTGTCCACGGTCACCTAAGTCCACTACCACCGCCTCGCCTTTGACTCTAGGTGTAGGGCCTCGCTCCGGAAAATAGATGGCAGCTCGTTCAACGGTCACCTGCCGCACAGCCGAACCGGATTTCATGCCCTCCGGTGTCTCCACGTTCACGGTCATGCGATACCGCCATGAACCCGAATCCGCCAGCGCAGAACACCCCGCCAAACAGCACAGCACTCCAACCAAACCCAGTAATTTTTCCATGGCTTCATCCTTCGTTTCTCTCACCATAACGCATAATTGAACGATATTCAATATCCATTCAACACCCTCATCTTTTGTGAATATATCGTGACAGCCCTACTTCCCGCTTGTGGCAACAATTAGGGCGGATTATCCTGCGCCAAATTATCAAAAGGTATTCCGTGTCCGATAATGAAGAGCAGCCGCAGAAAGTGTTGAGAGATTCGCATGGGCATATCCTGCGCGAAGAGCATCAGCTCTCGCCGGAAGACATCCGCATGCCTGATCAAACCAAAGTGCAGAAGGCGGTTTCCGCGCATTTCCGCCATAAGGGCGAGAAATTCATCGCGAAATCCATCAAGAAATTCGCGGTGCAGGAAGACGGCAGCATCGATAATGACCTCGCCGATTCCATCCGAAAGGAACTCACCCGCCGCACGGAAGTCAGCTTGTATCGCGACGTGCTGGAGCCGACTTCGTGGATAGGCCTCTCCAGCGTCGTGTTGGGCGGTGGCGCTTTGATGGTGGCGAAGAATCTCAAAGGCCGTGCGCTCACGCCAGCGACCGCCATCGCGACTGTCAGCGGCGTGGCCATGGGCGCGTGTATGGATTTGTACCGCGTCAACCGCCGCTTCGAATCGGGCATGAACGGTGCGCTCTCCGGTGCGCTCCGCGCTGTACGCGAGGCACGCAGCCCCGTCTGGGCGAAGGGCGAAGAAAAACGCGCCGAACTCCGCCAAGAAGAAAACGGCCAAAGCCGCTGAATCCTATGACTTTTCGCACCAGCCAGACACATCCCCTCCGCGTCGACACAGTTTCACTCTCCGGTGGTGGCCGTTTAGGGCTAAGCCTTTGTCCGGGAAAGAAACAATCGGTTTCCATGACCGGCGGATGGAACAGGGATTTGCCGACCGATATGGACGTGGTGAAGGATTGGGGCGCGAAAGCCATCATCTCCATCCTTGAGCCGCAAGAACTCAAAGACCTGCAAGTGACTGAACTAGGAAGCGAATCCGCCAAGCGTGGCATCAAATGGGTGAACCTCGACCTGCCAAATGATGCCGTGCCCACCCGCGCCTTCATGGAGCAGTGGAAACGCGCAAAACCCCATATCCATCAGATACTTGACCAAGGCGGCGATGTCTTCGTGCATTGCATGGGCGGTATCGGCCGCACCTCGACACTGGCGGGGATGATCATGATGGAGCGCGGCAGCAGCGCAGAACAGGCTCTGGAAGCCATTTCCAGCGCAAGGCCGGACTCCTTCTCCGTACCGGAACAAGTGGATTTCCTGAGAGCTTACAACCCGAAGCTGCACCAAAAAGAGACACACAAATCGCGATAAATGATGAAAATTTGGTGCGAAAACGATAAAAAAAGGCCGCATTTCGCGGCCTTTTTCGTCACTTTTCAGCGCGGTTGCATCACCGTCCCAAACTGACACTTTCGCCATGGAGTTTCTGGCCGCGATATTTGCTAGCCACTTCCAACGGATGCGCTTTGATGGCATCGCGGATTTCCTGACGGTTGACCTGAATCTCCTTAGGCAATTCGCCCGTCACGGGAATGACGAGTTTCTTGGAGGTATCGGGACGCCACTCGCCGGAATCCAGCAAATCAGCAGCTTTCTTATGAACGGCGATGACAGCTTTGGTGTCCACCGTGCCTTCCAGCGAAGTGACAAGGCGCTCGGAATCGCGCATGGCGGGGAGTGCCTGCTCCAAAAGACCACGCTGGACGTTCAAACGCTCGGTGAACAACTCGTCGCGGCGCGCGGAATCGGCGGTTTTCTCGACTCCCGCTTCGGTCTTGTTCTCTGGGCCGAAGGTGATGAACGGCGGGGCTTTCTGCAAGGTCTTGATGGTGTTGCGGAGGATGGTGCTGACGGCGGCGGTCACCAGCTTATCGCCAATCTCACGGGTGGCTTCCGGCTCGGCTTCGACGGCTTTATAGGCTTCGGTCATGCCCTTCTGAGGATAGGTCGCCTGCCCTTCGACGGTAGAGGATTTGGCGAGGTCATAGGCCACGACATCATCGCCCTTGAACACATTGCTGAGCAGGTCAGCGGGGTTCTCGGATTGCGGCGTGTGCTTGCCGGGGAGACCCGCAAAATGGGCGTAATGGAAAGACCCCTCGAAACGGTCGGTGAGGTGGAGGAGGTTCGCTTCCAGCGAATTGCCATGCTCGGCTTCGTTGAATAGGGTGGTCAGGGTATCACGCGCTGCGGCATAGGCAGGAGAAGCTTCTTTACCTTCCATCTTGGCTTCGGCCTCGGCCACTTTCGCGCCGATGAAATGGCCGACACCCGCCACGAACTCGTCACCGGTGATATTGCCAGCGACCGCTTCCTGGAAGAGGCGTTCTTTCTCGGTCTTCGCGCCATCCTTGATGCCGCGGATGGTATCTTCATAGAAGGCGGTGTCGCCGCTGCTCAGCGCATAGGCCGCGAGTTTGAACTTGAAGGGAGCGACGAGGGCTTCTTCCGCGGGTTCTTTATAGGATGCGCCCGCCTTCAACTGCTCACCGAAGGAGATGTCGACGATTTCGCCCACGTCGTGCACGGCGATCATACCGTGGACTTTTTGGGAGATTCTGGCGACTTTCAGGGTCTCTTCAGAATTTGCGTCGAAGTTATCGGGGGTGAAACCCGCTTTATCCTTGAAGCTGTCGAAGGCCAGACCCATGAAGATGGGATGCTCGGCGGTATTGCCGCCGTTGCCTTTGGCGATATGGGTGTCGTTATCAAAACGCTCGTTGCGCTCATCCACCTTGTAGATGAGTTCGAGCACTTTCATCTCTTCTTCGGAGAAACCGATGCCGGAACCTTCGTTCAGCTTGCGGACAGCCGCGCCGTAGGGCTTATTGCCGTTCTGGCTTTCCAGGCCGATGGTCTTCACATAGCGACCCAATCGGGTCTCGTAATCGGTGTAATCCGGTGCGAATTCCGCGAGATTCTCTTGGGTGATCTCTTTCATCGGAGTCTATCCTTGTTTGGTGCTTCGGGTGGAATGATGGGCATTTATAGCACAAGGAATATGACAACAGTGTGAATTTTGAGCGACATAGCCAAATGCCGCGCCGCAGCACGGTTTTGTCACAAAACAGTCAATTTACATCCCCTCCCCCCTCGGATATACCTTGAGCATCCTTAAAAGAACGCGCGGGAGAGGCGTCTTGGCACCCACAGCCCCAATTGCAGAAACGGTAAAATCCATCACCGATGCCCGACTGGAGCAGGCGAAACCCGCCCGCACGTCCATCGCCGCGTATCGCAAAAGCTTGCGCGAAACCACGAACATCCCCGCCAAGGAACATGCTATCCTCGCCAAGATGCTGGCGCATTATGACGTGCCGCTGGACAAGGTCGCCAACTTCCTCGACCCCAAAGAAGACGCGAGCCTGCCCGAACCCTTCGCCCTGCTGGACATGAAACCCGCGACCAAGCTGGTGATGGACGGGGTGAAGCAAGGCAAGAAATTCGCCGTCTGGGCGGATTATGACGCGGATGGCAACACCTCCGCCGCTATCCTCGGCCATGTGCTGGAGTCGATGGGCGCGAAAGACCCTATCCTCACCATCCCTTACCGCAAGGAAGGCTTCGGCCTGAACATCCCCGGCATCCAGAAGCTGCACGACCAAGGGGTGGACGTGTTGATGGTCGCCGATAGCGGCACGGTGGCGCATGAACAGATCGCCTTCGCGCGCAAGCTGGGCATGGAAGTGCTGGTCATCGACCACCACCGTCCCCGCGCCGAAGAGAAACTGCCGGATGCACTCGTCATCAACCCGAACCGCAACGACGACCCCTCGCCCCATGGCGCGCTGGCAGCCGCCAGCGTCAGCTACGTCTTCGCGCGCGATCTCGCGATTGCCATGCGCAAAGGCGGCATGAAGAAAGAGGCCGATGCCATCGATTTCGACAGGCTGAAAGCCATCTCCGCCATCGGTGTCGTCTCCGACGTGGTGGGGCTGAACGATTCCGCCAACCGCTATATCGTCAAAGAAGGTCTGAAAGAGCTGAACAGCCGGAAATATCCCGGCATCAACGTGCTGAAAGACCTGCATGGCGACCGCCTGAACC
>VGDC01000120.1 GCA_016869895.1 Alphaproteobacteria bacterium | reverse complement strand
TCTAACCAATATGTGTGGATTGTGCTGTTCGTCATGTTGACTTACGGCCTAATCGGCGGCGTGGATGATTACCTCAAGCTCACCAAGCGCAACACCAAGGGCTTGTCCGGTAAGATGAAGCTGGTGTTGCAGGGCGCTATCGCGCTGGCGGCCATCTTCTGGATACAGTCCGTCGCGCCGGTGGATTACCGCAGCCATCTGACCATTCCCTTCTTCAAGGACATCCTGCTGAACCTCGGCTGGTTCTATGCCATCTTCGGGATGTTGGTCATCATCGGCGCGTCGAACGCCGTGAACCTGACGGACGGGTTGGACGGCCTCGCCATCGGCCCTATCATGATCACCTCGGCGTGCTTCGCGCTCATCGTCTATCTCGTGGGTAACGCGGTCTTCGCCAATTATTTGCAACTGCACTTCATCCCCGGTTCGGGCGAAGTGGCGGTGTTCTGCGCCGCGATGGTCGGCGCGGGGCTGGGTTTCCTGTGGTTCAATGCACCTCCTGCGCGAGTGTTCATGGGCGACACGGGCAGCCTGTCCTTCGGGGGTGCGCTAGGGGTCATCAGCGTCATCGCGAAACATGAACTTGTGCTCGCAATCATCGGTGGATTGTTCGTCGCAGAAGCGGTATCAGTAATACTGCAAGTGGCGTCCTTCAAGCTCACGGGCAAACGCATCTTCCGCATGGCTCCTCTCCATCATCACTTCGAGAAACTGGGCTGGCCGGAGACGACGGTTGTCATCCGCTTCTGGATCGTCGCCATCATCTTCGCGCTCATCGGCCTTTCAACCCTTAAACTGAGATAAGAATCCATGATTCGTCTGGAAGCCTATAAGAACAAGAAAGTCGCGGTCTTCGGCCTTGGGGCTGCGGGTACGGCGGCGGTGCGCGCGTTGCTCGCCGGCGGCGCGACGGTCTTCCTATGGGACGATAAGGATTCCTCGCGTTTGGCGTTCATCGATTATTCCGGCGGTTCCGTGCCGAAGGAAGCGAAACTTGAACCTATCGAGAAATGGCCGTGGAACGAGCTGGAGATTCTGGTGCTCAGCCCGGGCATTCCCCTGCATTTCCCGCAACCGCATCCTGTGGTGCTCAAAGCCAAACATGCCCATGTGCGCATTGTCGGCGAGGTGGATTTGCTCTATGAAGCCTGCCCGACCGCGAATTACATCGGCATCACCGGCACGAACGGTAAATCCACCACCACTGCGCTCATCGGTCATATCCTGAAACAGGCGGGCAAGAACGTGCAGGTCGGCGCGAATATCGGTGTGCCTGCGCTGGCGTTGAACCCCGCCGACGAGAACGGCTATTATGTGCTGGAGATGTCCTCCTACATGCTTGATCTGGTGCATCTGGTGCGCTTCAAGGCATCGGTGCTGCTGAACATCACCCCCGACCACATCGACCGACACGGCACCATGGAGAATTATGTGCAGAGCAAGCTGCGCATTTTCGACCGTGTGAAAGACAAGGACGTGTGCATCGTCGGGCTGGACGACGGCTATTGCCGCGATGCCTTCATCCACCTGCTGCGTGAGCATTCCCGCCATCATCTCGTGCCCTTCTCCGTTTCCATGAACAACGAGCGCGGCATCATCATCGACAATAACGGCATCCTCCACGACCGCTGGGAAGAGGAGGAAATTCTGCTCGACCTGAATGCGGGCAGTAAACTCAAGGGCCGCCATAACTTCCAGAACATCGCCGCGGCATATGGCACGCTGCGTCATCTGGGCATCGCGCCGGACATCATCGCCAACGGCATCGCGTCCTTCCCCGGTCTTGCCCACCGCATGGAGATCGTGCTGGAGAAAGACGGCGTGACCTATGTGAACGACAGCAAAGCCACCAACGCTGAAGCCGCCGCCCCCGCGCTGGAGGCCTATAACAACATCTACTGGATTCTCGGCGGTCGTGCGAAGGACGGCGGCATCCGCCAGCTGGAGAAATACCTGCCCAAGGTCGTCTATGCCTTCCTCATCGGCGAGGCCGCGCAGGAATTCGCGCAGACGCTGCAAGGCAAAGTGTTCGTGAATCAATGCGGCAATCTGGAAACGGCGGTGCGTCAGGCCATGCAGCTCGCCCGTGCCGAGAAACGTCCCGGCGCGACCGTGCTGCTTTCTCCAGCTTGCGCATCTTTCGACCAGTTCAAGAGCTTCGAGGCGCGGGGCGATGCCTTCCGCCAGTTGGTGCAAGCCTTCTCGACCACGGGGGTGCAAGGGTAAATGGAGCTGAAGCGCACGAATACGAGCACGCTCGGCAGATGGTGGTGGACGGTCGACCGTTACAGCCTCATCGCCCTTGGCCTGCTTGTCGCGCTGGGTGCCATCATGTCCGTCGCCGCCAGTCCATCGGTTGCGGTACGTATCGGTTTCGAGCCGCTCTATTTCGTCAAACGCCAGATGGTCTTCCTCGCGCTGTGCAGCGCGGTGATGTTCGGTGTATCGCTTCTGAACGCTGTTCACATCCGCAGATTAGCGGTTTTGGGCTTCCTCGGCAGTGTCATTCTGCTGATGCTGTTGCCGCTCATCGGCTTCGAGAACAAAGGCGCGACGCGCTGGCTTTCCTTCGCCGGAATGTCCATCCAGCCCTCGGAGTTCATGAAGCCGTGTTTCGCGGTGGTCATGGCGTGGGTCTTCTCCGAAGGATTGAAGAAGGTTTCCTTCCCCGGCTTCCGCATCGGTATCGCCCTTTATGCACTGGTCATTTTCCTGCTCATCATCCAGCCGGATTTCGGCATGGCGGTGACGGTGAGCGTCGTGTGGATGGCGCAGATATTCATGGCGGGGCTGCCCTTCTTCTGGCTGATTCTGATGGGTGTCGGCGCGATTGTCGCGGTGTTCGGCGCCTATACCTTCCTCGACCACGTGCGTGACCGCATCGACCGCTTCCTTGATCCCTCGTCTGGGGATAACTATCAGGTTGCAAAATCGCTGGAAGCGTTTCAAAATGGCGGCATTCTGGGGCAAGGCCCCGGTGAAGGTCGCGTAAAACAATCCCTGCCCGATTCGCACACGGATTTCGTGTTCGCCGTTGCGGGTGAGGAGTTCGGCGCAATCCTGTGTCTGATCATCATCGCCCTGTTCGCTTGTGTCGTGTTGCGCGGTTTCTATCGCGTCTGGCGCGAGCGTGATTTGTTCGTGTTGCTCTCGGTCGTCGGCCTGCTGACACAGTTCGGCATTCAGGCGGTCATCAACATGGGGGTGGCGGTGAACCTGTTGCCTGCCAAGGGGATGACCCTGCCGTTCCTGAGCTACGGCGGGTCTTCACTATTGGCGATCGCCATCGGCATGGGCATGGTGCTGGCGTTGACGCGGCTGCGTTACGGTTATGTGGAAGAAAGAGGGAAGGCATGAGCCTGAAGACGGATACATCGCAGGTGAAGAAGACGGTCGTGCTCGCCGCCGGTGGCACGGGTGGACACCTGTTCCCTGCGCAGGCCTTGGCGGAAGAGCTGCTGTCGCGCGGCATCCGCGTGGTCTTAGTGACGGACCGTCGTTTCGAGGCTTACGTTCAATCCTTCGCGGGTGTGGAAGTGCGGATGATTCGTTCGGCCACCCTCAGCGGTTCACCCGTGCAGAAGCTGAAAGGCGCGCTGAACATCCTCGTGGGGGTGCTGCAATCCCGCCGCATCATCGCATCGCTCAAGCCCGTCGCCGTTGTCGGCTTCGGTGGATATCCTTCGTTCCCCACCATGGCCGCCGCCGCATGGCTGCGCCGCTATAGCATCATCCATGAGCAGAACTCCGTGCTTGGCCGCGCCAACCGCGTGCTGGCCGGATGGGTCTCCAAAATCGCCACCTCCTTCCACGGCACCAGCCATGTGCCGGAAGAAGCACAGAAGAAACTGGTCTTCACGGGCAATCCAGTGCGCGCGGGCATCCGCGCCCTTCGCGCCGCGCCCTATCCTGCGCTCGCCGAAGGTGGCAACATCAACATCCTCGTCATGGGCGGCAGCCAGGGCGCGACGGTCTTCAGCCGTGTCGTGCCCGAAGCCATCCGCATGCTCCCGCCTGCGCATCGCGCCCGCATCATCCTCAGCCAGCAGTGCCGCGAAGCGGATTTGCCCGAAGTGCGCGCGCAATATGCGGAGCTCGGCTTCCCTGCCGAACTCGCGACCTTCTTCACCGATGTGCCCCGCCGATTGGAAGCCGCCCATCTCGTCATCACCCGTTCCGGCGCGTCCACTGTCACCGAATTGCTCACCGCGGGTCGCCCCGCCATCCTCGTGCCCTACCCCCGTGCGATGGACGACCACCAGACCTATAACGCCAATACCGTGGAAGACGCGGGTGGCGGCTGGCTGATGCCGGAAGAGGGCTTCACCGCCGAGGCGCTGTCGGGCAAGCTGGAACAATTTCTCGCCCTGCCATCCGCTTTGCAGGAAGCCGCCGCCGAAGCGCGCGCCATCGGCCATCCCGAAGCCGCCGCGCTACTCGCCGCGCTGGTGCTGCAAGAAACCTATTCCGCCCCTGCGGAAGCCCACCATAAGGAACACGCCGCATGACCCCCACTGCCGTTCGCCCATTCCCGCTTGCGAAAACCATGTCCCTTGACGTGGGCACCATCCATTTCATCGGCATCGGTGGCATCGGCATGAGCGGTTTGGCGGAAATCCTGCATAACCTTGGCTATACGGTGAAGGGTTCCGACCAATCCACCAGCGGCAACGTCGAGCGTTTGACCAAGCTGGGCATCGAAGTCTTCGTCGGCCATGAAGGCGCGCACGTGCAGGGCGCGGCGGTCGTGGTGAAATCCACCGCCGTGAAATGGGACAATCCTGAGATTCTCGCGGCGCGTGAATTGCGCATTCCCGTGCTCCACCGCGCCGAGATGCTCGCCGAGATCATGCGTTTGAAAATGACCGTCGCCATCGCCGGCACGCACGGCAAGACGACCACCACCTCGCTCATCGCTGCCATGCTGGAGACCGCGCATCTTGATCCCACGGTCATCAACGGCGGCATCATCAATGCTTACGGCACCAATACCCGCAAAGGGCAGGGCGACTGGATGGTGGTGGAGGCCGACGAATCCGACGGCACTTTCACCAAAATCCCGCTCACCGTGGGTATCATCACCAATATCGACCCCGAACACCTCGACCATTACGGCAGCTTCGACGCACTGCGCGATGCCTTCCGCCAATTCGTCGATAACCTGCCGTTCTACGGCTTCGGCGTACTCTGCGCCGACCACCCCGAAGTGTTGGCGCTTTCCGCCAAAGTCAGCGACCGCCGCATCATCACTTACGGCACGAACCCGCAGGCCGATGTGCGCGCCGTGAACATCCGCATCGAGGCCGATGGCCAGCATTTCGACGTGGAAATCGCCGATCGCGTGGGCAGCACCCGCACGCGCCTGAAAGACATCCACCTGCCGATGCACGGTATGCATAACCTCCGCAATTCGCTGGCCGCCATCGCCGTGGCGAATGAATTGCACATCGAAGATGCGCTCATCGCCAAAGCCCTCAAGAACTTTGCCGGTGTGAAACGCCGCTTCACCCACACGGGCGATGCGATGGGTATGTCGGTCATCGATGATTACGGCCATCACCCCGTCGAAATCTCCGCGACACTGAAAGCCGCGCGCGATGTGCAGAACACCCGTGGCGGTCGCGTCGTCGCCGTCGTTCAGCCCCACCGCTTCACCCGCTTGCGCGACCTGTTCAGCCAGTTCACTGCCTGCTTCACCGATGCAGATGTGGTCGTCGTGGCGGATGTTTACACCGCGGGTGAAAAACCCATCGAAGGCATCGACAAAGACCATCTCGTGCAGGGCATCAAAGACGGCGGTCATCGCAATGTCGTGTCGCTGGAATCGCTGGAGGCCTTGCCCGCTACCATCGCCAAACTCGGCCAGCCGGGCGATATGATCGTCTGCCTCGGCGCGGGAAGCATTACCTATGCAGCGAACGCTTTGCCCGAAGCATTGCGTGCCCTTGAACAGAAAAACGGAACGAAATAAGCGAGTATGATGCCAGCCATGAAACCGCAAGATAGCAATCTGATTGACCGCCTGCCACAGGTGCGCGGCAAGCTGCGTGCATCTGCGGAATTGGCGAAGACGAATTGGTTCGGTGTCGGCGGCGCGGCGGAAGTGCTGTTCCGCCCTGCGGATGCGGCGGATTTGGCGGCGTTCCTCAAGCAAAAACCCGATGATGTGGACGTCACCATCCTCGGTGTCGGCTCGAACCTCATCGTGCGCGATGGCGGCATCGACGGCGTGGTCATCAAGCTCGGCGGCGAATTCGCGCAAACTCGCGTCGAAGGTGATTTGCTGCACGTCGGTGCGGGTGCGCTGGATGTGAACGTCGCGCAACTGGCCCAGCAGCATGGCTTAGCAGGGCTAGAATTCCTGAGCGGCATCCCCGGCACCATCGGCGGCGCACTGCGCATGAACGCAGGGGCTTATGGCCGCGAG
>VGDC01000119.1 GCA_016869895.1 Alphaproteobacteria bacterium | reverse complement strand
AACAAGCCTTCGAAAACGGCTGGGTGAAACCCGTGCAGCCACGCGGCGAAAGCGGACAGAGCGTCGGCATCATCGGCGCGGGCCCTGCGGGTCTGGCGGCAGCGGATATGCTCCGCCGTGCCGGACACGACGTGCATGTCTACGACCGTTATGACCGCATCGGTGGCTTGTTGGTTTATGGCATCCCTAATTTCAAACTCGATAAATCCGTCGTCGCCCGCCGCGAGAAACTGCTGCGCGATAGCAGCATCCAATTCCACCTAAACGTGGAAATCGGCAAAGACATCACGCTCGATGAACTGCGCGCTAAACACGATGCGGTGCTAGTCGCCACGGGAGTGTACAAAGCCCGCGAACTCGGCGTGCCGAATGATACGCTGGGGAATGTCATCCCCGCGATGGAATACCTGACCGCCAGTAACCGCCGCAATCTGGGCGATGCAGTCACGGGCCATGACGCTTCCGGAAAACACGTCGTCGTCATCGGCGGCGGTGATACGGCGATGGATTGCGTGCGCACCGCCATCCGCCAGAATGCCGCCTCCGTCACCTGCCTCTACCGCCGCGACCGCGCGAATATGCCGGGCAGCGCGCGAGAAGTGAAGAACGCCGAGGAAGAAGGTGTCGTCTTCGAATGGCTCTCCGCACCCCGCGCCTTTAACGGCAACGGTGACGTCGCAAGCGTGCTGGTGCAGCGGATGCGCCTGACCACGCCGGACGCCTCTGGCCGACAGTCCGTCGTGCCCATCGAAGGCGAGACGGACACATTGAAAGCCGACATCGTCATCAAAGCACTCGGTTTCGATGCCGAAGACCTGCCCAGCCAGTGGAGCGCGCCATCGCTGCAGACCACCGCTTGGGGCACGCTGGCCATCGACCCGAAACATTTCCACACGTCTTTGCCCGGCGTTTTCGCGGCGGGTGACATCGTGCGCGGCGCATCGCTGGTGGTCTGGGCGATCAAGGATGGACGCGACGCAGCACAGGCGATGAACGCCTATCTGCTGGCTAAAAAGAAGGACGCGGCATGACACAAGACACTTTCTATGCCCGCGCCGCCGAACTTGAAGCCACGGGGTTATACTCCGCCGCGAACGAGCATGATGCCTGCGGTGTCGGCCTCATCGCCGCAATAGACGGCAAACCCCGCCGCGTCATCGTCGAAAAAGCCATCGAAGGCTTGCAGAACATGTGGCATCGCGGCGCGGTGGATGCGGATGGCAAAACCGGTGACGGCGCGGGCATCCACGTCCAGCTGCCCTTCGCCTTCTTCTCGGCGCATATTGAAGGCATCGGCAAGAAGCTGTATTCTGACCGCCTTGCCGTGGGGATGATATTCCTGCCGAAAAAGAACTTCGGCGCACAGGAAGCCTGCCGCGCTATCGTAGAAACGGAAATCCTGCGCTTGGGTTATCGCCTGTATGGCTGGCGGCAAGTGCCCGTCGTATCGGAACTCATCGGTGAAATCGCCAACGAATCCCGCCCTGAAATCGAGCAGATATTGATTGCTGGACATGACGATTCCGACCCTGCGACCTTCGAGCGCGATCTGTTTATCATCCGCAAACGCATCGAGAATGCCGTTCGCGCCCGCGCCATCCACGATTTCTACATCTGCTCGCTCTCCAGCCGCAGCATCATCTATAAAGGCTTGTTCAAAGCCGAGCAGTTGACCGCCTTCTACCCTGATTTGAACGATGCGCGATTCGAGTCCAACTTCGCGGTGTTCCATCAGCGTTTCTCCACCAACACCGCCCCTGCGTGGCACTTGGCGCAGCCCTTCCGCGTGCTGGCGCATAATGGTGAAATCAACACGCTCAAGGGAAACGTGAACTTCATGCAGAGCCATGAAGCCACCTTCTCCTCCGCCGCATTTGCAGGCTTCGAGGAAGACGTGCTGCCCGTCATCCCCAGCAATACATCCGACACGGGCGCGCTGGATTCAGTGATGGAAGTGCTGGTGCGCGCGGGTCGCCCCTTGCCGCTGGCGAAGCTGATTCTCGTGCCACCTGCGTGGAGCACCATCCCCGATCTGCCACAGGCACATAAAGACCTCTATGCCTGCTGCAACAGCGTTTCCGAACCATGGGACGGCCCCGCCGCCATCGCTGCGACGGATGGCGAATGGGTCATCGCGGGGATGGATAGGGGTGGCCTTCGCCCCATGCGCTACACCATCACGCAGGAAGGCCTGCTCATCTGCGCGTCTGAAAGCGGCATGGTGCAAGTGCCGGAAGCCGACGTGCTGGAGCGTGGCCGCCTTGGCCCTGGCGACATCATCGGCGTGAACCTGATTGATGCGAAGCTGTACAAAGATTCCGAGTTGAAAGACCACCTCGCCGCGCAGCAGCCCTATGGCGAATGGGTGAAGCACCTCGTGCGCCTTGCCGATGTGGTGGCGAAAGTGCCTGTCACCCTGCCGCAAGCACAAAATACCGCCGCTATCCACCGCCGCCAGCGCGCTGCGGGATACACGATGGAAGACATCGAGGCCATCCTGCACCCCATGGCCGAGACCGCCAAGGAAGCCATCGGCTCGATGGGCGATGACACGCCCGTAGCCATCCTGTCCGACATCCACCGCCCGTTCCACCACTTCTTCCGCCAGAATTTCTCGCAGGTGACGAACCCGCCCATCGACCCGCTCCGCGAGCGATTGGTGATGAGCCTCACCACCCGTTTCGGCAATGACGGTAACTTCCTCGCGCTGGATGATTCCCACAGCGAAATCCTCGTGGCGGATACTCCCGTGCTCCTCGAATACGAGATGACCGCCATCCGCCAGCGTTTCTCCAAACGCACCACGGAAATCGCCACGGTCTTCCCCATCGCCGAGGAAGGCAGCCTGCGCACGTCGCTTCGCCGCATCGTCAAAGAAGCCGAAGCCGCCGCGCGTTCAGGGCGTTCGTTCCTCGTGCTTTCGGATGATTCGGTGGACGAAGGCCATTCCGCCATCCCCATGATTCTCGCCGTTTCTGCGGTGCATAGCCATCTTGTGCGCAAGAAGCTGCGCAAAGGCGCGGCCATTCTGGTGCGCACCGCCGAATGCTTTGACGTACACGCCCTTGCGGTGCTCATCGGCGCAGGCGCGACCGTGGTGCAGCCGACACTCGCCGAAGCGACCATCTTGGAGCGCAAATCCCGTGGTCTCTTCCCCAAGCTCACCGCCGAAGAAGCGCTGGAGAATTTCCGCGAGGCGATGAACCAAGGCTTGCTGAAAATCATGTCGAAGATGGGCATCTCCGTCGTCAGTTCCTATCGCGGCGGCCTGAATTTCGAGGTCATCGGCTTGTCGCGCGCATTGGTAGCAGAGTTCTTCCCCGGCCTTCCCTCACGCATATCCGGTGTCGGTTTGGCGGGCATCGAAAAGCGTGGTCGCGCCATGCATTTGGCGGCTTTCGCCGCGCAGGATGGCGATGCACTCCCCATCGGTGGATTCTATCGCCTCCGCACCACCGGCGAACGCCACGGCTGGGGCGGCGAAGCCATCCACATCCTGCAATCCGCCGTCACCTCCGGCAGCTATCAGCAATACCGCAAATTCTCCGAAGCCATCCACGCCTTGCCGCCCATCCACCTGCGCGACCTGCTGGATTTCCGCTCTCCCCACGCGCCTGTCAGCATCGACACGGTCGAGCCCATCACCGAAATCCGCAAACGCTTCATCGCCCCTGCCATGTCGCTCGGCGCGCTCTCGCCAGAAGCCCATGAGATTCTTGCCGTGGCCATGAACCGCATCGGCGCGGCGTCCAACTCCGGTGAAGGCGGCGAAGGTTCTGAACGCTACCTGCCGCGCGAGAATGGCGACAATGCCAACTCCGTCGTGAAACAAATCGCATCGGGTCGATTCGGTGTCACCGCGCAATACCTCAACAGCGCGAAAGAGCTGCAAATCAAGGTGGCGCAAGGCGCGAAGCCGGGTGAAGGCGGCCAGCTTCCGGCTTTCAAAGTGACCGTGGAAATCGCCCGCTTGCGCCATGCGACCGAAGGCGTTTCGCTCATTTCCCCTCCGCCGCATCACGACATCTACTCCATCGAAGACTTGGCGCAGCTTATCTACGATTTGAAGCAGATTAACCCCCATGCTATCGTCTCCGTGAAACTCGTGGCACAAGCGGGCATCGGCACGATTGCAGCGGGTGTGGCCAAAGCCATGGCCGATAAAATCGTCATCTCCGGCCATTCTGGTGGCACGGGCGCAAGCCCGTGGAGCAGCGTGAAACACGCGGGCGCACCGTGGGAAATGGGACTGGCCGAGGCCAATCAGGTCTTGACGCTCAACCGTATGCGCCATCGCGTGAAATTGCAGACGGACGGCGGCTTGAAAACAGGCCGCGACATCGTCATCGCCACCCTGCTCGGCGCAGAGGAATACGCGCTGGGCACCGGCGCGCTCATCGCGCTCGGCTGCATCTTGGTTCGCCAATGCCACAGCAACACCTGCCCCGTCGGCATCGCCACGCAAGACCCGTTACTACGCGAAAAGTTCGATGGCACGGTGGATAAGGTCGTCAACCTGCTCAGCTTCATCGCCGAAGAAGTGCGCGAAATCCTCGCCCAGCTGGGTTTCACATCCTTGCAGGAAATCGTCGGTCGCACGGATTTGCTCCATCAGGTGAATCGCGGCAGCGAAGACTTGGTGGATCTGGATTTGAACACCCTACTCGCACAGGCCGACCCCGGCAGCCACCCGCGTTATTACTCGCGTAAGACGCGCAACGAAGTGCCCGACACGCTCGATAGCCAGATGATTCCGGAAGTCTCCGGCGCGCTGGATCGTGGCGAGAAAATCCAGCTGGCCTATACGGTGCGTAACGTCATGCGCGCCGTGGGCACGCGCCTGTCTTCCCATGTGGTGACGCACCCCAACGCCGCCACTTTCCATGACGACCACATCACCCTGCGTCTGCGTGGTTCGGCGGGGCAATCGCTGGGTGCATTCCTCGCGCGCGGCATCCGCATCGAGCTATACGGCGACGCGAACGACTACGTGGGCAAAGGCCTTTCCGGCGGTCAGATCATTATCCGCCCGCGCCCGTCCAGCCAGCTTGCGCCCCATGCCAACACCATCATCGGCAACACCGTGCTGTATGGCGCGACCTCCGGCCTGCTCCTCGCTTCCGGTCAGGCAGGTGAACGCTTCGCCGTGCGCAATTCCGGCGCGACGGTGGTGGTCGAAGGCTGCGGCTCGAACGGCTGCGAATACATGACGGGCGGCACGGCGGTCATCCTCGGTTCTGTCGGCCACAACTTCGGCGCAGGCATGACAGGCGGCATGGCATTTGTGTATGACCCGCAAGGCAACTTCGCCCCCCGCGTGAATGATGAAACAGTGGTCTTCCAGCGCGTCGCCTCCGCCCACTGGGAAACGCACCTGCGTGACCTCATCGCCCGCCACAAGGCTGAAACGGGTTCGCCCATCGCAGACCAAATCCTCACCGGATGGGCATTCGAACTGCCGCATTTCTGGCAGGTCTGCCCGAAGGAGATGCTCGACCGCCTCGCCCATCCCCTTTCCGATGCTGCGGAATCTTCCGATAAGCGAGCTTAAGCCTTATGCATCCGATACCGCAAACCCTCGCCGGGCAAGAGCCGGTTCCCCGCATGTCATGGTTGATTGTCGCCCTCGGCGTCATCACCGCCATCGGCCCGCTGTCCATCGATATGTACCTGCCCGCCTTCAATGACATCTCCGAAAGCCTCGGCTCGGATATGGTGCATGTGCAATATTCCCTGACCACCTATTTCATCGGCCTGTCGCTGGGGCAGTTGTTCTACGGGCCGATTGCCGACCGCTTCGGGCGCAAGCGTCCGCTGCAATTCGGCATGTGCCTGTATATCGCCGCAAGCATCGGCTGCGCCTTCGCCACGAACATCGAAACGCTCGTGTTCATGCGCTGTCTGCAAGCCCTCGGCGCGGCGGCAGGCGCGGTCATCACCCGTGCCATGGTGCGCGACCGCTTCAGCCCCAACCACGCCGCGCGTGTGTTTTCGCTGCTCATCATGATCATGGGCGTCGCGCCCATCCTCGCCCCTCTGCTGGGTGGATTCATCACCGTGCATTTCGGTTGGCGCGCCATCTTCTGGTTCTTGGTTTTCGTCAGCACCTCGTGTTTCATCGTGTCGCTTCGCCTGCCCGAAACGCGCGAGCCACACCTGCGCCTGAAAAGCCTCTCCTTCACATCGGTGATGGTGACGTATGGCAAAATCATCCGCAACCGCCACTTCCTCGGCTATTCCCTCATCAGCGCCATGGCGATGGCGGGGATGTTCACCTATATCACCAGCTCGCCTTTCGTGTTGATGGTGCTGAACGGCATCGATAAAAAACATTTCGGCTGGTTCTTCGGTGCGAATGCGCTGGGCTTCGTCATCGCCTCGCAATTCAATGCGCGGGTGCTGACGAAAATCTCTTACAACAAAGTGCTTCTGCTCGCTACGGCGGCGCAATTCCTGTGTGGCATCATCATGCTGCTCAGTCAGAT
>VGDC01000118.1 GCA_016869895.1 Alphaproteobacteria bacterium | reverse complement strand
GCAATGCGAAAATCTCGCCACGGCGGATATTCAGGTGGATGTCTTTCAACGCGGAGAAACCCGTGGCATAGGTCTTGTTCAACGCGGAAATGGCAATGATGTTATCGGTGGTCATGTGTTCGCCTCAAGGTGGATAGCTCATTCCGAGCGCAGGAAAGCATATACCGCCCTTCGCATCAAGAAGCGACACTATTCCGCTCAACTCTTGGTCGGCAGCACGGTGGCGACGATGGAGGCATCAAGGGATTCATAGGCCGGAAGATCGATGGTCGTATAAAGCTCTGCGCGGGTCTGCATCTCCGACAGCATCGCCTCCGTGCTATCATCGCGGCGGAGGGTGGCATAGAGCTTCTCCTGCGCCTTGTTGGCGACGCGTAGGGAGGACACAGGCCAGATGATCATCTGATAGCCCATCTGGCGGAATTCCTCGCCCGTGAAGAAAGGTGTTTTGCCGAATTCGGTCATATTGGCGAGCAGCGGCACACCGGGCATACGCACGGCGAATTCGCGGAACATCTCCGGCGTGGTCAAGGCTTCGGGGAAAATCGCATCCGCTCCCGCTTCCATATACAATTTCGCGCGCGCGACTGCGCCTTCAATGCCTTCGCTGGCGGCGGCATCCGTGCGGGCGATGAGATAGAGATGGCGGCGGGCTTTGGCGGCAGCGGCGACCTTGGCAGCCATGTCTCGCGCATCGGCGAGTTTCTTATCGTTCAAATGGCCGCATTTCTTCGGCAGAAGCTGATCTTCCAGATGCACTGCACCCGCGCCCGCATCCTCGAAAGTGCGCACCATATGCATGACGTTCAGGGCTTCGCCGTAGCCCGTATCACCATCCACCAGCACGGGTAATCCGCTGGAACGGGCGACCTGACGGATGAAAAAGGCGACTTCATCGACGGTTATCATGCCCAAATCCGGCAAGCCCATGGAGGCGGTCATCGCCGCGCCGGAAAGGTACAAGCCCTCAAAACCCGCATGCTTCGCCTGCAATGCCGCCATGCCGTTATGCGCACCGGGAAGGCGCAGCATCTGCCCCGCTTTCACGAGTTCGCGGAAGCGTTCACCGGCGGGGCGGGCGTTCAGGTCGGATGCGAGGAGATACGGCATATCATTTCCTTTGGGAAAGCGGCACGAAGTCGAGGTTTTCCGGCCCGACATAATTCGCGGAAGGGCGGATGATCTTATTGTCGATGCGCTGTTCGATGACATGCGCCGCCCAGCCGGAGGTGCGCGAGATGACGAACAGCGGCGTGAACATGGCCGTCGGCACGTCCATCAGATGATACGAAACCGCGCTGAACCAATCGAGGTTGGGGAACATCTTCTTGATTTCCCACATGGTGCTTTCGATGCGCTCGGCGATGTCATACATCTTCGTGGTGCCCGCTTCATCGGAGAGGGACTTGGCGACGCGTTTGATGACGACATTGCGCGGGTCGGAGACGGTGTAGACGGGATGGCCGAAGCCGATGACGACCTCTTTGTTCGCCACGCGCGCGCGGATGTCTGCCTCGGCTTCATCGGGATTGCTGTAGCGTTCCTGAATCTCGAAGGCGACCTCGTTCGCACCGCCGTGTTTGGGCCCGCGCAATGCGCCGATGGCTCCGGTGACGGCGGAATACATATCCGACCCCGTGCCCGCGATGGAACGCGCGGTGAAGGTGGAGGCGTTGAATTCATGCTCGGCATAGAGGATGAGCGAGGTGTGCATGGCGCGCACATGGCTGGCGGAAGGGGCTTTTCCGTGCAGCAGGTGCAGGAAATGCCCGCCGATGGTCTCATCGTCCGTCTGCAATTCAATGCGGCGGCCATTCTGGCTGAAATGATACCAATAGAGCAACGCAGAGCCGAGGGAGGCCATCAGGCGGTCTGCGATGTCGCGCGCGCCAGCATGGTTATGGTCAGCGGATTCGGGCAACACGCAACCCAGCGCGGAAACCGCCGTGCGCATCACATCCATGGGGTGGGTGGTGGCAGGAATCGTCTCTAGCACGGTTTTCACCGCCGCGGGAAGATCGCGCAGCGACTTCAGCTTGGTTTTGTACGCCGCCAGTTCGGCAGCATTCGGGAACTTCTCATGCACGAGCAGATAGGCGATTTCCTCGAATTCGCAGGTCTCGGCGATGTCGAGGATATCGTATCCACGGTAATGCAGGTCATTCCCCGTGCGGCCGACGGTGCAGAGCGCGGTGTTCCCCGCGACCACGCCGGAAAGGGCGACGGATTTCTTCGGTTTCGGTTTGTTCTCGGTTGCTTCGGCGGTCATGCCCTGCCCTCCCTTAAGCGGTTCTTTTCCAATCGAACAGGCCGTGCTCGGCAGGAACGGTGAGCGCGGTCGCATCGGCGGTGAAGTTCAACTCCACGACCTGTTGCGCGGTGAGCGAAGTGAGGTTATCGACCAACGCGAGGAAGCGGTTCTGCTCCGCATCGCTGACCACGCCTTTGGCGAGCATACGGAACTTGGCGACATAATTCTCGCGCACGAAGGGACGCGCGCCATACGGATGCGCATCGGCCACGGCCATTTCGTCCTCGATCACCGTGCCGTCTTCCAGCGTGATGACCACACGGCCACCGAAGGCTTTTTCCTTCGGGTCGTGGGTGTGGTAGCGGCGTGTCCATTCTGCGTCTTCCACCGTGCTGACCTTATGCCACAGCGCGACGGTGGACGGGCGGTTCGCGCGTTCCGGCGTGTAGGAATCGACATGGTGCCAACCGCCATCTTCCAGCGCGACGGCGAAGATATACATGATGGAGTGGTCAAGGGTCTCGCGGCTTGCCTTGGGGTCCATCTTCTGCGGGTCGTTCGCGCCCGTGCCGATGACGTAATGCGTGTGGTGGCTGGTATGGATGACAATGCTTTTCACCTTGGACACATCGCCCACTTTCGGCTTCATGCGGCGCGCAAGGTCAATGAGCGCTTGGCTCTGGTATTCCGCCGAGTGTTCCTTGGTGTAGGTGTCCATGATGGCGCGTTTGGATTCGCCCTTCTCCGGCAGCGGCACTTTGTATTCCGCTTTGGGGCCGGAAAGGAGATAAGCGATGAAGCCGTCTTCTCCTTCCCATGCGGGGGATGGCGCGCCTTCGCCGCGCAGAACGCGGTCAACGGATTCCACGGCCATCTTGCCAGCGAAGGATGGCGCGAAGGCCTTCCAGCTGGAGATTTCACCCTTGCGGGACTGGCGGGTGGTGGTGGTGACGTGCAAGGCCTGCTGCACGGCTTGATAAATGGTCTCCACGGGCAGTTTCAGCGCCGTGCCGATACCCGCTGCCGCCGCGACACCAAGGTGCGCGATATGGTCGATTTTATGCTCATGCAAGCAGATGCCTTTCACGAGGTTCACCTGCACTTCATAGGCCGTGGCGAGGCCGCGCACGAGGTCATGCCCGTTCAAGCCGCAATGCTGGGCGACGGCGAGCACGGCGGGGATGTTATCGGCTGGGTGGGAATAATCCGCTGCGAGGAAGGTATCGTGATAATCCAGCTCGCGCACGGCGGTGCCATTCGCCCATGCCGCCCATTCAGGGGAAACGCGGGTGGAGGCAGGCAGACCGAACACGGTCGCGCCCGGAGTGAAAGGATGCGCCAGAGCCTGCGAACGCGCGCTGACCACCGGACGGCGATTCACCGAAGCCGCCGCCACTGCCGCGTTGTCGATGATGCGGTTGCCGATCATCTCCACCACATCCGCATCGACGCCGACAGGATCCACCGCCATTTCGGCGATTTTCCATGCGAGTTGGTCGTTACGGGCGAGTTTTTCTGCGGATTTATAGGTGCGGACGGTATGCAGCTTCACGGCGGGATTCCTTCATGCGGGGTGTATGTGGGCGAAGTGGCCTACACCATACCTTCCCCGCCGAAAAAGGAAAGATTATTCAGTTCCGCAACGCAGCAAAACGCCGCTGCACAGAATCCCTGAAACATCAGGAAAAATGCGGCAGCGGCGTATCCAGAGGTGGATTTGTTTAGAAGTCCCAGTCTTCGTCTTCGGTGGTCACGGCCTTGCCGATGACATAAGACGAGCCGGAACCGGAGAAGAAGTCATGGTTCTCGTCGGAGTTGGGCGAAAGCGCAGAGAGAATCGCCGGATTCACATCCGTCACCGACGCGGGGAATAGTGCTTCGAAACCGAGGTTCATCAGCGCTTTGTTCGCGTTGTAATGCAGGAACTTCTTCACGTCTTCCGTCAGGCCGACACTGTCATAGAGTGCTTCGGTGTATTTCACCTCGTTCTCATAGAGGTCGAAGAGCAATGCGAAGGCGAAGTCCTTGATTTCGGCTTTCTTCTCTTCGCTCAGTTTCTCGTAACCCTTCTGGAACTTATAGCCGATGTAATAGCCATGCACGGCTTCATCGCGGATGATGAGGCGGATGAGGTCGGCGGTGTTCGTCAGCTTCGCGCGGCTCGACCAATACATCGGCAGGTAGAAACCGGAATAGAACAGGAAGCTTTCCAAGAACACGCTGGCGACCTTGCGTTTCAGCGGGTCGGCAGAGCGGTATTCACCGAGGATGATTTCCGATTTGCGCTGGAGATATTCGTTCTCTTCGCTCCAGCGATACGCATCGTCCACATCCGGTGTGGAGCAGAGCGTGGAGAAGATGGAGGAATAGGAGCGCGCATGCACCGCTTCCATGAAGGCGACGTTGCTGAGCACCGCTTCCTCATGGGGGGTGATGGCATCGGCCATCAAGGTCGGTGCGCCCACGGCGTTCTGGATGGTGTCCAGCAGCGTCAACCCCGTGAAGACGCGGATGGTCAGCTTCTGCTCATCCGCGGTCAACTGCCCCCAGGAAGGGATGTCGTTGGACAGGGGCACTTTCTCCGGCACCCAGAAGTTACCGATGAGACGGTTCCACACCTCAAGGTCTTTATCGTCCTCGATACGGTTCCAGTTGATGGCCTTGATGCGCTGGAGCTTCGGCGCGGGCACGACCGTGGGTTTCGCGGAATCTTTGGATTTTACAGACTGCATGATACACATCCTTGTACTTCGGTTCCTTCAAGTGCCATCTGGCGCAGGCGGATATAATAAATGGTCTTAATCCCCTTCTTCCACGCATAGATCTGCGCGCGGTTGATGTCGCGGGTGGTGGCGGTGTCGCGGAAGAACAGCGTCAGCGACAGCCCCTGATCCACATGCTGAGTGGCAGCGGCATAGGTGTCGATGATCTTCTCCGGCCCGATTTCATAGGCATCCTGATAGTATTCGAGGTTATCGTTATCCATGAAGGCGGCGGGGTAATACACACGCCCGATTTTGCCTTCCTTGCGGATTTCGATTTTCGATGCCACAGGGTGGATGGAAGAGGTAGAATTGTTGATATAGGAGATGGAGCCTGTGGGTGGAACGGCCTGCAGGTTACGGTTATAGAGACCGTGTTTCTGCACCTCTTTCTTCAGCTTCACCCAGTCCTCCTGCGTGGGGATATGCACACCGGCCTTGGCGAAGAGTTCCTTCACGCGTGCGGTGGCAGGAGTCCATGCGGTTTCGGTGTATTTATCGAAATATTCACCGCTGGCGTATTTCGATTTCTCAAAGCCTTTGAAGGTCTCTTTCTTCTCTTTGGCGATGAGGTTCGACGCGCGCACTGCATGATAGGCCACGGTGTAGAAATAGATATTGGTGAAATCCACGCCTTCATCCGAACCGTAATAGATACGCTCGCGGGCGAGGTAACCATGCAGGTTCATCTGGCCGAGGCCGATGGCGTGGGAGTCATCGTTACCTTTTTCGATGGAAGGCACAGAGCTGATATGGCTCATCTCCGACACGGCGGAAAGGGCACGGATGGCGGTCTCCACCGTTTTGCCGAAATCGGGCGAATCCATGGTGGTGGCGATGTTCAGCGAACCGAGGTTGCAGGAGATGTCCGAACCCATGTGTTTATAGCTGAGGTCGTCGTTGAACTCGCTGGCTTCGCTGACCTGCAGAATCTCAGAACAGAGATTGCTCATGGAGATGCGGCCATCGATGGGATTCTCGCGGTTCACGGTATCTTCGAACATGATATAGGGATAGCCGGATTCGAACTGGATTTCCGCGATGGTCTGGAAGAATTCGCGCGCTTTAATCTTCTTCTTGCGGATTTGGGGGTTATCGACCATTTCGCGGTATTTCTCGGTCACGGAAATCTCCGTCATCGCCTTGCCATAGACGCGCTCCACGTCATAGGGCGAGAAGAGATACATATCCTCGTTGTTCTTCGCCAGTTCGAAGGTGATGTCGGGAATCACCACGCCGAGGGACAGGGTCTTGATGCGGATTTTCTCATCCGCGTTCTCGCGCTTGGTGTCCAAGAAACGCATGATGTCGGGGTGGTGGGCGTTGAGGTACACCGCACCCGCACCCTGACGCGCACCCAGCTGATTGGCGTAGGAGAAGGAATCCTCCAGCAGTTTCATTACGGGGATGACACCGGAGGACTGGTTTTCGATCTGTTTGATGGGCGCGCCGTGTTCGCGGATATTGGTGAGGCTCAAGGCCACGCCGCCGCCGCGCTTGGAAAGCTGCAACGC
>VGDC01000117.1 GCA_016869895.1 Alphaproteobacteria bacterium | reverse complement strand
AGTTGTTGCTGTTCGTGACATCCTTCTCTTTCCGTGAAGGCCTGCCGCGCGATGCGGATATGGTCATCGACGTGCGATTCCTCCGCAATCCCCATTGGGATGAGGCCTTGCGCCCGATGAACGGCAAGGATGCGCCCGTGCAGGAATACGTGCAGCAGGATGAGGACTTCGCGCCTTTCTTTGAGCGGCTCTGCGAATTGCTCGTGCCCATGCTGCCGCGCTATAAGGAAGAGGGAAAAAGCTATTTCACCGTTGCTGTCGGCTGCACGGGCGGCAAGCACCGTTCTGTCTTCGTGGCGGAAAAGCTGGCTGGCTTTTTATCCGGTCTGGGGTATAAATTAGGGGTTCGCCACCGCGACCTGAAGCCATAAAAAGGAGCATTCATGCTTGGTATCGTCCTTGTCACCCATGGTAACCTTGCCTCGGAATTCGTCGCCGCAGCGGAACACGTCGTCGGCGCGCAAGACCATCTGACCGCCATCTGCATCCATGCGGAAGCCGATATGGAGCGCATGCGCACCCAGATCGTCAAAGCCGTGAAAGAGGCCGACACAGGCACGGGCGTGGTCGTGCTGACGGATATGTTCGGCGGCACACCTTCCAACCTCGCGATTTCCGTGATGGACGAATTGCCCGTGGAGGTCATCGCAGGAGTCAACCTGCCCATGCTCATCAAGCTCATCAGCGCGCGCAAATCCGACAATATCAAAGAAGTCGTCCTCCACGCGCAGGAAGCGGGGCGCAAATACATCAACGTCGCCAGCAACCTGCTGGCCAAGACGAACTGAGGTTTCCATGACCTCGACCCCGCAGGATGATATGTTGGTCGAGATCGTGACCATCCAGAACAAGAAAGGGCTGCACGCCCGTGCAGCCGCCAAATTCGTGCGCATCGTCAACGCCTATGACGTGAACCTCAAAGTCACACGCCTCACCACCACCCAATGCCTTTTCGACCCCGTCGAGGGCGAGCTTTGGGCAGCATCCGGTGGGTCTGTGCTTGGCGTGTTGACGCTTGGGGCGGAGCAGGGCGCGCAACTGCGGCTGGAAGCCACGGGCGCGGATAGCGCGAAAGTATTGCAGGAGCTGCGGGAATTGATTGACCGCAAGTTCGACGAGGAATAGCATTCTTATCCAGAAACCGCTATTCTATACCCATCATTAAAAAACCAACCGAGTTAAACAACCGAGCTGAAAAGGGAACTGACTTGCCCCGCACGGGCCAACGGAACAAATGACCCCGGATAAAAAATAATCGGGGCGCTTTTATGCAAGAGCGAAAAAAGGAATAAAGTGATGCAGCACGAAAACGACAAAATCATTCCTGTTCCCGCAGGAATCGAGGCCAAAGCGCATATAAAAAAAGCCGAATATGACGCGCTTTATCAACAATCCGTCTCCGATCCCGAAGGTTTTTGGGGTAAGCAATCAGAGCAGCTGAAATGGATTTCCCCATGGAAGAAGGTTAAGAACACCAGCTTCACGGGTGATGTCAGCATCAAATGGTTCGAGGGCGGCCAAATCAACGTTAGCGAGAATTGCATCGACCGCCATCTCCCTGCGCGCGCCAACCAGACCGCGATCATCTGGGAAGCGGATAATCCCGAAGAAGCGTCCCGCCATATCACTTACGGCGAGCTCTCCAAAGAGGTCAACAAGCTCGCGAATGCGCTGCAAAAGCGCGGCGTGAAGAAGGGGGACCGCGTCACGATTTACATGCCCATGGTGCCCGAAGCGGCCTATGCCATGCTGGCCTGCGCGCGCGTCGGCGCAGTCCATTCCGTGGTATTCGGCGGGTTCTCGCCGTCCTCCATCCGCCAGCGTCTGGAGGATTGTGCCAGCGATTTCATCATCACTTCCGATGAAGGCTTGCGCGGCGGCAAGAAAGTGCCGCTGAAAGCCAATGTCGATGAGGCGTTGAAAGGTTATGATGCTATCCGCCATGTGCTGGTGCTGAAACGTACTGGCGCGGATGTCAACTGGGTCGAAGGCCGCGATTTGCGCTGGGAAGACGAGGTTGCCGACCAGTCTACCGACCACAAAGCCGTGGCGATGGAATCGGAAGATCCCCTTTTCATCCTCTACACCTCCGGCTCCACGGGAAAACCCAAGGGGGTTCTTCACACCACGGCGGGTTATCTGCTCTATGCCGCGCTGACCCATAAATACACCTTCGATTATCAGGAAGGCGAGGTTTACTGGTGCACGGCGGATGTGGGTTGGGTGACTGGTCATTCCTATATCGTCTATGGTCCATTGGCGAACGGGGCGATTTCCCTGATGTTCGAGGGCGTGCCGAATTACCCCGATAATTCCCGCTTCTGGCAGGTGGTCGATAAACACAAGGTCAATATCTTCTATACCGCGCCGACCGCGCTGCGCGCCTTGATGCGTGAAGGAGACGATTTTGTGAAGAAGACCTCCCGCAAATCCTTGCGTATCCTCGGTTCGGTGGGCGAGCCTATCAATCCCGAAGCATGGCTGTGGTATTACAACGTGGTCGGCGATGCCCGCTGCCCCATCGTGGACACCTGGTGGCAGACGGAGACGGGTGGTCACCTCATCACCCCGCTTCCCGGCGCGACACCTTTGAAACCCGGCAGTGCGACCTTCCCGTTCTTCGGCGTGCAGCCCGTCATCACCGATGCCGAAGGCAATGTGCTGGAAGGCGAGGCAGAAGGCCTGCTCTCCATCAAAGACTCGTGGCCGGGGCAGATGCGCTCGGTTTACGGCGACCACAAACGCTTCATAGAGACCTATTTCAGCACCGTGAAAGGCATGTATTTCACCGGTGATGGTTGCCGCCGCGATAAGGATGGCTACTACTGGATAACGGGACGTGTGGACGACGTCTTGAACGTGTCCGGTCATCGCATGGGCACGGCGGAAATCGAAAGCGCATTGGTCGCTCATCCGCATGTGGCGGAAGCGGCGGTGGTGGGCTATCCCCACGACATCAAAGGGCAGGGCATCTATGCTTATGTGACCTTGAACGCAGGCGTAGAGCCGAACGATGCGCTGAAGGACGAGCTGGCGCAATGGGTGCGCAAGGAAATCGGCCCTATCGCCAAGCCGGATCTGCTGCACTGGACGCCTGCCTTGCCGAAGACCCGCTCCGGCAAGATCATGCGCCGCATCTTGCGCAAAATCGCAGAGAATACCCATGATTCATTGGGCGACACTTCCACGCTGCTCAACCCTGAAGTGGTCGATGTGTTGATTCAGAATCGTTTGAATAAATGAATGAAAACCTTTAAGACTTTAATCTCGTAAAGGGATTGTTAACCTTCATGGTTTAAAACCGGAGTCTGGGGCGGAAATTCCCCGGCTCCGGTTGTTTTAGGATGGCAATGAAAAAGAAGATTCTTATTGTTGAAGATAATGACTTGAACCTGAAGCTTTTCAGGGACTTGCTGGATGCTCATGGTTATGAGACCTTCGAGACCAAGGACGGCATGCAGGTGTTGAATCTGGCGCGCAACGTGCGCCCTGACCTTATCTTGATGGACATCCAGCTACCGGAGATTTCAGGGCTGGACATCACACGCCGCCTGAAAGCGGATTCCGAGGTGAAGGATATCCCCGTCATCGCGGTCACGGCCTTCGCCATGAAGGACGATGAGGAGATGATTCTCAGCGCGGGCTGCGAGGCTTACATGTCCAAGCCCATCTCGATTCCGCTGTTCATTTCGACGATACAGAAGTTCCTCAATGAAAATACATGGGGCGTGGCGCAATGAGTGCATTGATTCTGGTGGTTGACGATACGCCTGCGAATATCATGTTGCTGGAAGCCAAGCTCACCAACGAATATTATGATGTCATCACCGCAATCGACGGTTTCGAGGCATTGAAGAAAGCGCGTGAATTCAGCCCTGATTTGATTTTGCTCGATGTGATGATGCCCGGCATGGACGGGTTCGAGACCTGCCGCAAGATGAAGGAAGATGCCTCCATCTCCCATATCCCTGTGGTGATGGTGACAGCGCTGAACTCCGTGGAAGACCGCGTGAACGGCTTACAAGCCGGAGCGGATGATTTCCTCACCAAACCTATCGACGATGCAGCCCTGATGGCGCGTGTGAAATCCCTCGTGCGCATCAAAGCGCTCATTGATGAGCTTCGCCGCCGCGACCAGACCGGAAACGAAATGGGCGTGCCCGGACAGGAGAAGAACTCCTTCACCATGGATGTGCACGGTTCGCGCCTGTTGCTCATTGATGATGACATCATCCAGTCGAAACGCATTCTCGATGGCATGGCTTCGCGCTTCGTCATTGAGCACGTCAGCAAGGTTGATGACGCGCTGAAAATCGCGCAGGATGGCGCGTTCGACTGTATCCTCGTCAGCACGCAGTTGACGGATGTGGATGGCCTTCGTTTGTCGATGCATATGAAGACCAAGGAAGAGCTGCGCCACGTGCCGCTCATCATCATGGTCGATGAGGAAGAGCGCGACATCATGCTTAAAGGCCTTGAGCTGGGCGTGAACGATTATGTCTCCCTTCCGGTGGATATGAACGAGCTGACCGCCCGCGTGCAGACGCAGGTGCGCCGCAAGAAATATCAGGATGCCCTCAAATCCAACTATCAGCAGACCATTTCCATGGCCATCACCGATGGTTTGACGGGGCTGTATAACCGCCACTTCCTCAGCACCCATTTGATGAATATGGTGAAACAGGCGCAGACCACGGGTCGCCCCATGTCGCAGGTCATCCTCGATGTGGATCACTTCAAACGTGTCAACGACACCTACGGTCATGATGTGGGCGACGAAGTGCTGGTGAAGCTGGGTAAAATCATCGTCGGCTCCATCCGTAGTGCGGATTTAGCGGCGCGATACGGCGGCGAGGAATTCGTTGTGCTGATGCCGGAGACGGACATCATCCAAGCAGCCGATGCCGCCGAGCGTATCCGCATCGCCGTGGAGAAGACGCCCTTCAAAGTCAGCCATGCCATCGGTGAACTAAGCCTCACGGTCAGCGTCGGCGTTTCCCACCTCCGCAAGGATGGCGATACGCCCCATGAGCTTCATAAACGTGCGGATGAAGCGCTATACCGCGGAAAACAGAATGGCAGGAACCAAGTGCAGCTCGCCATTAACGAATACTCCAACGCCGGTTGAAATCGCCTCGCATGAGCGCCTTGATCCTTCTAGTAGATGACCATGAAAAGAACATCGCCTTGCTTCAAACGAAGCTGTCGAACGAGTTCTATAGCGTCATCACCGCGCGTAATGCCTACGAGGCATTGCTGCTCGTTAAACAACGCAATCCCGACCTCATCATCCTCGATGTGATGATGCCCGGCATGGACGGGTTCGAGCTTTGCCGCCGCCTGAAATCCGACATCGCCACCGCGCATATCCCCGTCATTATGCTCACCGCCTTGCACTCCACCTCCGACCGCTTGCGCGGGCTTGAGGCCGGAGCGGATGATTTCCTCACCAAACCCACCAACGACGTCGTGTTCTTCGCGCGCACCAAATCCCTTGTGCGCATGAAGCTGCTGCTCGATGAATTGCGGTTGCGTGATAAAAGCGCGGAGCGCATCGAAGGCAGCCAACACGGTCTCAATACCTTCATCACCAATGTGGCGGGCGCGAAGGTGTTGCTGGTGGATGATGACAAAGTGCAGTCCGGCGTGTTGATGTCCAAGATAAGCGAGCTTTACCACGTCGAAGTCTCCGATGACTATGAAGCGGCCTTCGACCTCGCCAAACAGGTGGATTTCGATGTGGTGCTAGTCAGCGCGAACATCAGCGGCATGGAAGGCTTGCGCCTCGCTTCTCACCTGAAAGGGCATGAGGACACCCGCCATATCCCCGTCATCATCATGGTGTATGAAGAGCGTGTACAGACCATGTTGAAAGCGTTGGAATTCGGCGTGAACGACTATCTCCTCCTGCCTGTCGAGCATCACGAGATGATGGCGCGCATCAAGACACAAGTGCGCCGCCGGAAATATCAGGAAGCCCTTCGAAATTCCTATGTCGGCGATGCCTCTTCCGTGGTGCAGGACGAGCTGACGACGCTTTATAACCGCCCGTTCTTCGATGTGCATCTGGAAGCCCATGTCGAACAGGCCGCGCGTTTTGGCAAGCCGCTCACCATGGTCATGGTGGATGTCGATCACATGAACAGCATCAACCAGAATTATGGCCGTGAAGTGGGCGACGAACTGCTGCAGGAATTGTCCAAAGTGCTGGTGCGCAGCATCCGCACGGCGGATTTCGCGGCACGTTTCAGCGGCGAGGAATTCATCATCCTGCTGCCCTATACGGATTTGCTTTCTGCCTCAGTGGTCACCGACCGTATCCGCAAGCGCGTGGAAGCGACCCTTTTCCCCGTGCATCACGACATCCACGCGATGAATGTCACCGTCAGCATCGGCGCGGCACAGCTGAAGAAAGCCGAGAATTCGGTTGATTTCTTCAAGCGTGTGAATGATTCATTGGAGACCGCCAAAAAAGGCGGGCGCAATCAGGTGCATCTTGCACCCCGAAACTAATATGCGCAATTAAGCGGCG
>VGDC01000116.1 GCA_016869895.1 Alphaproteobacteria bacterium | reverse complement strand
AATGGCTGGAAGAGCGCAAAATCGCGGGCATCAGCGGCATCGACACCCGCGCCCTCACCCGCAAGATCCGTAAGGACGGCCCGCAGAACGCCGTCATCTTCGTGGCCGAAAAGGCGGGCGACGTGGATGTGGAATTGATGCGCGCGAAAGCCGCCGAATGGCCGGACTTGCTGGAATTCAACCTGACGCAGGAAGTCTCCACCCATTCCAAGGCCGAGTGGAACGAGCGCCTCTGGGCACTCAGCGAAGGCCACCGCAAGAACGACAAGCCGCTCTATCATGTGGTAGCCGTGGATTACGGCGCGAAGTTCAACATCTTCCGCCACCTCGCCGAGCGCGGCTGCAAGGTGACCGTCGTGCCCGCCACCAGCAATGCGAAGGACATCTTGGCGCTGAAGCCGGACGGCGTGTTCCTCTCCAACGGCCCCGGCGATCCGGAGAACACCGAACGCTTCTCCACCCCCGTCATCCACAGTGTCATGGAAGCGGGCGTGCCCCTCTTCGGCATCTGCCTCGGCCACCAGCTGATGGGCTTGGCACTGGGCGGCAAGACCGAGAAGATGCGCCAAGGCCATCGCGGGGCGAACCACCCCATCCGCAACCTTAAGACCGGTGAAATCGAAATCACCAGCCAAAACCACGGCTATGTCGTCTCCCATGGCTCGCTGCCTGCGGGTGTGGAAGCCACGCATGTGTCGCTGTTCGATGGCACCATCGCGGGGCTGGAAGTGGTCGGCAAACCGGCCTTCGCCGTGCAATACCACCCCGAATCCTCCCCCGGCCCGCACGACAGCCGCTATCTCTTCGACCGTTTCATCGGCTTCATGGAGACCAAAGCCCAGCAGGCGAAAGCGTCATGAGCGGTATCCACTGGGAAGACGCGGAACAACTGGCGATACAATACCCGGAGACGTTCACGCGCCCGGGGCCGAAGCGCCTTGCCGCGCTGCGTGAGGGTGATCTGGCCAAGGTCTGCACCTGCAATGAACGCTTCTGGTGCGAAATCACCGCGCGCGAAGGGGTGCACTTCACCGCACGGGTCGATAATGAACTACAGCACACCGCCGAACACGGCATCAGCCTCGACGACATCGTGCAATTCGAAGAACGCCATATCTATCAGGCGCTGCTGAAACAGGAAAACACCTCGGAACCCACATACCGCTAGGAAAACCATGAAGAAACTACCCGCGCTCATCCTGCTGTTGCTTATCGTCGGCTATGCCGCGCTGCTGTTCACCTCTTCAGGCGTGCTGGTCTCCAGCCGCGTCGAAGTGCCCGACAATGCGGTGAACAACCTGCTGGCGGAAATCGGTGCGGAGCAATCGACCCTTACCTGCACCTATTTCACCGGTTTCGAGCTGGTGGAACGCAAGCACCTCTATTCTGAAAACGACACCATCGGCCGCGCCATTTGCCCCCGTACCATCCAATTCGGTGAGAAGAACTAATGCCTAAACGCACAGACATCAAATCCATCCTCATCATCGGCGCGGGGCCCATCGTCATCGGGCAGGCCTGCGAGTTCGATTATTCCGGCACACAAGCCTGCAAGGTACTGCGCGCGGAGGGGTATAAAATCATCCTCGTGAACTCCAACCCCGCCACCATCATGACCGACCCTGACGTAGCGGATGTGACGTATATCGAGCCGATTCTGCCTTCCGTGGTCGCGCAGATCATCGAGAAGGAAAAGCCCGACGCGCTGCTGCCGACCATGGGCGGGCAGACCGCGCTCAACTGCGCGAAAGCATTGGCGGAGAACGGCACGCTGAAGCAGCATAACGTGGAACTCATCGGCGCAGACCTGAACGCCATCAACAAGGCGGAAGACCGCGAATTGTTCAATGAGGCGATGGAGCGCATCGGCCTGAACGTCGCGAAGAACGGCATCGCCAACAACATCGAAGAAGCGCGCGCCATCCTTGAGAAAGTCGGCCTTCCCGCCATCATCCGCCCTTCCTTCACCATGGGCGGCACGGGCGGCGGTATCGCCTATAACCGCGAGGAATTCGAGACCATCGCCGCATCCGGCCTTTCCGCATCCCCCACCAGCCAAATCCTCATCGATGAATCGCTGCTGGGCTGGAAGGAATACGAGATGGAAGTCATCCGCGACAAGGCGGATAACTGCATCATCATCTGCTCCATCGAGAATTTCGACCCCATGGGCGTGCATACGGGCGATTCCATCACCGTCGCCCCCGCGCTGACGCTGACCGACAAGGAATATCAGCTGATGCGCGATGCGTCGCTGGCAGTGCTGCGTGAAATCGGCGTGGAAACGGGTGGCTCGAACGTACAATTCGCCATCAACCCCGAGAACGGCCGTATGGTCGTCATCGAGATGAACCCGCGCGTGTCCCGCTCTTCCGCGCTGGCCTCGAAGGCCACGGGCTTCCCCATCGCCAAAGTCGCCGCGAAACTGGCGGTGGGCTTCACGCTGGATGAAATCGTCAACGACGTGACCAAGGCCACCCCTGCGTCCTTCGAGCCGACCATCGATTACGTCGTCACCAAAATCCCCCGCTTCACCTTCGAGAAGTTCCCCGGCGCGGATACCACCCTCACCACCTCCATGAAATCCGTGGGCGAGGCGATGGCGATTGGCCGCAACTTCGCGGAATCCCTGCAAAAAGCATTGCGCTCGCTGGAAACGGGACTCACCGGACTCAACGAAATCACCGTAGGCATCGAATCCCCTTCTGACGACCTGACCGCCATCGAAGAGGCTCTCGGCACGCCCACGCCCGACCGCATCCGCTATGTCGCGCAGGCCTTCCGACTTGGTATGAAGCTGGATGAAATCCACCGTATCACCCGCATCGACCCGTGGTTCCTGCGCCAGATACGCAGCATCACCGATGCGGAAGCGCAGGTGAAGCAGAACGGCATCCCCAGCGATAAACCCGCCTTCCTCGCGCTGAAGAAGCTCGGTTTCGCGGATGCGCGCCTCGCGCAGCTGACCGGCAAGAAACCCGCTGAAGTCACCGCGGCGCGCCACGCCCTTGGCCTTTACCCCGTGTATAAGCGCGTGGACACCTGCGCGGCGGAGTTCGAGGCACTGACGCCCTATATGTATTCCTGCTATGAGGGCGATGGCTACAACGAGCCGGAATGCGAATCCGAACCGACCGACCGCGAGAAGGTCATCATCCTCGGCGGTGGGCCGAACCGCATCGGCCAGGGCATCGAGTTCGACTATTGCTGCGTGCATGCGGCTTATGCGCTGCGCGAGATGGGCTTCGAGACCATCATGGTCAACTGCAATCCCGAAACCGTCTCCACCGATTACGACACGTCCGACCGCCTCTATTTCGAGCCGTTGACGCAGGAAGACGTGATGGAGATCATCCGCAAAGAGCGCAAGAGTGGTTATGTGCTGGGGGTCATCGTGCAGTTCGGCGGGCAGACCCCGTTGAAACTTGCCAAGGCACTGGAAGAAGAGGGCATCCCCCTGCTCGGCACAGCCTTCGACGCGATTGACCTTGCGGAAGACCGCGAACGCTTCAAGCAGCTGCTGCTGTCACTGAAACTGCAACAGCCTGCCAACGCCACCTGCCTTTCCGTGGAAATGGCGCTGGCGGAAGCGCAGCACATGGGCTTCCCCGTGGTCGTGCGTCCGTCTTATGTGCTGGGTGGCCGCGCGATGGCCATCATCCATGAGGAAGAGCGGCTGGCTTCCTACCTCAAGGAAATCGAGCAGATGTTCGGCGATGGCCCCATCCTGCTGGATTCCTACCTGAAGAACGCCGTGGAAGTGGATGTGGATGCCGTCTCCGACGGTACGGATGTGTATGTGGCGGGCATCATGGAGCATATCGAGGAAGCGGGCATCCACTCCGGTGATTCCGCCTGCTCGCTGCCGCCCTATTCGCTGAGCCAGCCGGTCATCAACGAAATCCACCGCCAGACGGTGCTGCTCGCCAAATCCCTCAAAGTCGTCGGGCTGATGAACGTGCAGTTCGCCGTGCAGGACGGCAAAATCTACATCATTGAGGTGAATCCGCGCGCCAGCCGCACCGTGCCTTTCGTGGCGAAGGCGACGGGCATTCCGGTGGCGAAAATCGCCACGCAGGTGATGGCAGGCAAGAAACTGGCGGAGTTCGACCTGACGGGCGGCTATGACCACACCCGCAAGGAAACCAGCCATGTGGCGGTGAAAGAAGCGGTGTTCCCCTTCGCGCGCTTCGCAGGGGTAGATGTCATCTTAGGCCCAGAGATGAAATCGACCGGAGAGGTCATGGGCATCGCTCCCGACTTCCCGCAAGCCTTCGCCAAAGCCCATGTGGCCTCCGGCTCGAAGATCCCCACCAGCGGCAGCGTGTTCATCTCGGTGAAAGATGGCGACAAACCTGCCATCCTCCCCATCGCCCAGAAAATGACGGAGATGGGCTTCACCATCGTCGCCACCCATGGCACGGCGGCGATGCTGGAGGAACAGGGCATCCGCGTCGAACCGGTGAACAAGGTGCGCCAAGGCCGCCCGCATATCGTGGATTTGATGAAGGACGGGAAAATCGACCTCGTCTTCAACACCACCGATGGCGCAAGCTCGGTTTCCGACAGTTTCAGCATCCGCCGAACAGCCCTCTTGTCAAACATCCCGTATTGTACTACTATCTCAGGGTCGCGTGCATTGGTGCAGGCGATTGATGTGACCAAAAAGAGCAAAGACGGACTCGGTGTTCGATCCTTGCAGGGTTACAGCAAATTACCGTGAATGAAAGCATCCTCAGCCACGGCCTGCACAGGCCGGGGAGGGTGTATTTCGTCATGGAAAAAACTTTTGAGACCGGGAGTGCCTTAATATGGAAAAAATGCCCATCACCAGCGAAGGTCTGGTACGCATGGAAGCGGAACTGCGCCAGTTGAAATTCACCGATCGTCCGGAGGTCATCAAGGCCATCGCGGAAGCGCGTGAACACGGCGATCTGTCCGAGAACGCGGAATACCACGCAGCGCGCGAGAAGCAGAGCTTCATCGAAGGCCGCATTCAGGAACTGGAATACAAGACCTCCATCGCGGAAGTCATCGACATCAAATCCTTCGCAGGCAGCGACACCGTGAAATTCGGCGCGACCGTGCAGGTGGTGGACGAAGAGACCGAGGAAGAAGCGACCTATCAGATCGTCAGCGAATACGAAGCGGATTTCGATAACGGACGCATCTCGCTCACCGCGCCCATCGCCCGCGCGCTCATCGGCAAGAAGAAGGGCTCTTCCGTGGAAGTGAACACGCCCAAAGGCGCACGTTTCTACGAAATCGTCGAAGTGGACTTCGTGTGAACCCGCCGGTCGTCTGGGTATTAGCCGACGACCGCGCCGGAAACCGCGCCCAGTGCCTTGGGGTGGCGGATCGCCTCGGCTTGTCCTATAAAACCAAGGAAATCCGCTACAACGCCTTCGTGAAACTGCCCAACAGCCTGCGCGGCAAAAGCCTCATCGGGTTGGACGGTGAATCCACTGCCAGCATCAAAGCGCCCTGGCCGGATGTGGTCATCGCCGCAGGTCGCCGCACCGCGCCCGTCGCGCGTTACATCAAAGCGCAGAACCCCGATGTGAAGCTGGTGCAGCTGATGTGGCCGGATGCTGCGCCCGATGAATTCGACTGCATCGTGCTGCCCTCCCACGACCGCGACCACAGCGGCGGCAAGGACGGCGAGGCAGCCAACATCCTGCGCGTGCTGGGCGCGCCCCATCGCGTCACGCCGGAATTGCTGGAGACAGCGCGCAAGAAATGGCTGCCGCCGCTTTATAACCACCCCGCGCCGCGCATCGCCCTGCTGGCGGGCGGCGGCAACAAGCATGACGCCTTCTCCGAAGCCGATTGGACGAAACTGGGAGAACTGGCCGCCAGCTTCGCCACGAAGCTGAAAGGCAGCTTGCTCATCAGCACCAGCCGCCGCACGGGCAAAGAGGGCGAAGCGACGCTGAAAGCCGCCATCGGCAACACGCCCCACCGCTTCTATAGCCCCCTGATGAAGGATGAAGAGAACCCCTATATGGGTTACCTCGCACTGGCGGATGCCATCATCATCACCGCCGATTCCATCGCCATGTGCTCGGAAGCCTGTGCCAGCGGCAAGCCCGTCTATTTCTTCGAACCGGCCTCCCTCTCCGCGAAACACGCCCGATTCGTGAACACACTCATCGCCACGGGATACGCCTTCCCCTTCACCGCCGATTTCACCGATGCCATCCGTGCGCCGCTGAAGAAGACGACCCTCGACAGCGCAGGCACGGTGGCTGCGCATTTGTTCGGCAAAGGCTGGCTGGGAAATCCTCCCGCTGCGCTTGAACAAGCCAAGCGTTCAGTCTAGTATACCAGCCATGTGAAAAAAGCATGGATTTGCGGTTGACACTCCGCCGTGATTTCCTTATACATTAGAACAATTCCAATTTACATTTCTACCACCCACATCCATTAGGAGACGATCAATGGCCGTTCTTGTAGGCAAACCCGCACCCGACTTCACCGCTGCAGCCGTTCTCGCTGACAACAGCATCGACGACAGCTTCAACCTGAAGAAATTCCTGAACGGCAAGCCCGGCGTGC
>VGDC01000115.1 GCA_016869895.1 Alphaproteobacteria bacterium | reverse complement strand
CTGCCTGCTCGAAACCCGCCCAGAAGAGCATCGCCACGAAGAACAGCACGCCCGCCGCTTTCATGCGGCCTTTCTCGGCATCGTCCAGCCCGCCCGCGAAATAGATATAACTGAAATAGCTGATGGCTAGCACCGCAATGATGGCGCTGCCGAAGCTGGCGAAGGTGACGGCATCGAAGGGAATCAACCCCGCTAACACGCCGATGACGGCGGCGAAGAACAATGCCGTGCTGACCCAGACGCGCTTCCAACCGCGCGCATAATATTCCGGCGCGGGGCGTTCCAATTCGCCGATACCCTCCAGCGTATGGCCGCTGAATTTGAAGATGACAAGGCCGATGACCATGCCGATGCCGGATGCGGCGAAGCCATAGTGCCAATTCACATTTTCGCCCAGATAGCCGCAGACGAGTGACCCGATGATCGCGCCGATGTTGATGCCCATGTAGTAGATGGAGAATCCGGCGTCGCGCTTGGCATCCGGCAGACCGCGATAGAGCTCGCCCACGAGCGTGCTGATGCAGGGTTTGAGAAGGCCTGTGCCGAGCGTGATGAGGACGAGACCGAAGAAGAAGCTTTCCTCCCACGGGAATGCCATGCTGAAATGCCCTGCGGCGATGATGCAGCCACCGTAGAACACGGCATTCTTCATGCCCAGCAAGCGGTCTGCCACCCAGCCACCCGGCATGGCGGCGAGGTACACTGCAGCGGTGTATACGCCGTAAATCGCGGCGGCGGTCTTGTCGTCCAACCCCATGCCACCCGCTGTCACCGCCGAGGCGAGGAACAGCACCAAGATGGCGCGCATCCCGTAATAACTCATGCGTTCCCACATCTCGGTGAAGAACAGTACGGGCAGGCCTTTGGGGTGTGTACGCATAAGTTTTCCTAATATGCGCCCTTGAAAATCTCCTGATTTTCAAATGACGCGCCGCTTCGCGGGCTGATGGCTCGCGCGGTCTGCTGACCGCGCCTTGGTGTTCCATTCACGTCACAGTATGCTTCGGGCGAAGCCCGCAAGCGCGACTGCGCGCCGCCGCTCATGCGGCGTGGATATGCACGAAGTGCGAATATAAACTTCCCATAACGGGTAAAGAATTAATCCAGCGATGTCAAACACCTCTGTCCATAGCCGTTGAATATGCTATGCTTTCTGCAACCAAGGAGATGTATATGCGGATAGGGTTTTTGCTGCTGGGGATGTTGTTTTTGGCGGGGTGTGCTAGCTCACAAGAGGAAGTAAAAAGCACAGATACCAGGATATGCAGTCTACGTGAGCCAACAAAACCATGGGATTTGGAAAACAACATTGGCGACCGCGTTCATTTTGATGTGGATAGTATCGTTTTTAATCTCGAATCGCAGCGGACGCTTGAACGCCAAGCCGCTTGGCTAAAGCAGTTTCCTGAAGTACGAATTACCGTCGAAGGCCATGCTGATGAGCGTGGTACGCGGGAATATAACCTTGCTTTGGGTGAGCGCCGCGCGAGTGCCGTGAAGAATTATCTGGTGGCATCGGGCATAGAAGCATCGCGCATTTTCACCATCAGCTATGGAAAAGAACGCCCTGCTATGCTTGGGGATACACAAGAGGCATGGGCACAAAATCGCCGTGCGGTTACCACTGTCGATTAGTGAGTGGGACAAGAAACGAAACCAGCAGGTTTCGTGAGCCATCAGCCCGCGAAGCGGCAGCCTATGCGAAAATCAGGAGATTTTCGCGGGGCGACCTAAAGCTCTCCAGCCAATATCCCGTCTGCAGAAACCCTCTGGCCAGTCGATTTTGTCAACGGCAGCATAGGCCAATTTTTGCGCGGTCGCCACGTCTTTGCCCAGTGCGGTCACGCTCAGCACACGGCCACCATTCGCCACGATTTCAGCACCCTTGCGCGCTGTTCCCGCGTGGAACACCTGCACGTCCTTCAGCTTTTCCGCAGCGTCAATGCCACGGATGAGCGTGCCCACCTCGTATTCCGCCGGATACCCATCCGCCGCCATGACCACGCAGACCGCAGCCGATTTCTTGAAGGTGATGTCCACCTTGTCCAACCCTTCGCCCTTGGCCACTGCCAGCAGGATGGGCAATAAGTCGGATTCCAACCGTGCCATCAACACCTGTGTTTCGGGGTCGCCGAAGCGCACATTATATTCGATGAGTTTCGGGCCTTCTTCGGTCACCATCAATCCGGCGAAGAGGATGCCTTGGAATGGCGCGCCCTCGGCCTTCATGGCGGTGATGGTCGGCGCGATGATGTCGCGCATCACCGTTTCTTCGATGTCGGCGGTGAAGACGGGCGCGGGGCTATACGTGCCCATGCCGCCGGTGTTCGGGCCAAGGTCGCCATCGCCCACGGCTTTGTGGTCCTGCGCGGCGGCGAAGGCGCGCACGGTTTTACCATCCGTCAGCGCGAAAAAGCTGGCTTCCTCGCCCGTCATGAACTCTTCGATGACCACGGATTTTCCCGCGTCCTTGAATTTGCCGCCCATCAGGTATTCTACCGCGGCAATGGCTTCCTGCACGGTTTCCGCTACGGTCACGCCTTTGCCACCAGCCAAGCCATCGGCCTTCACCACGATGGGCGCGTTATGGGCGATGATGTATTTCACCGCCGCTTCCGCATCGGTGAAGGTTTCGTAAGCCGCGGTGGGAATGCCGTATCTCCGGCAGATATCCTTGGTGAAGGCCTTGCTGCCTTCCAGCCGTGCCGCCGCCTGAGAGCAGCCGAACACAGGCACGCCCGCTTCGCGCAATGCATCGGAAAGCCCGTCCACCAGCGGTTGTTCAGGGCCGATGACCACGAGGCCGATTTTCTGTTTCTTGCAGAAGGCGATGATGTCGTCGTTGGATTTCAGGTCAGGATGGCAGGTGGCGACCTGCTCGATGCCCGCATTACCGGGCGCGCAGTACAGCGTGCCGATGCGGGGCGACTGCGCCAGTTTCCAGCCGATGGCGTGTTCGCGGCCACCAGAGCCGATGAGAAGCACATTCATGGTATCGGCCATTGGGAATCCTTTGCCATTCGCGGTAATCGTTGGTATATCCTTTTAATGCCTGAAATCTCCCCCGTCCATAACCAGATTGAATACAGCGTCACCGAAGTCTCCGGCGCGATCAAGCGCGTCGTCGAGGATGCCTTCGGCTATGTGCGCGTGCGCGGCGAATTGTCGGGCTATCGCGGGGCGCATAGCAGCGGCCATTGCTACTTCAATCTGAAAGACGAGAAAGCCGCCATCAACGCTGTGATGTGGAAGGGCAACTTCCAGAAGCTCGCCTTCCGCCCCGAAGAAGGGCTGGAAGTGGTCGCTGTCGGCAAGGTCACCACCTACCCCGGCAAATCGAATTATCAGATCGTCATCGAACACATGGAACCCGCTGGGGTCGGCGCGCTCATGGCGCTGCTCGAAAAGCGCAAGGCCATGCTCACCGCCGAAGGCCTCTTCGCACCGGAACGCAAGCAGCTTCTGCCTTTCATGCCGCGTGTCATCGGTGTGGTCACCTCCCCCACGGGCGCGGTCATCCGTGATATCCTGCACCGCATCCGCGACCGTTTCCCTTGCCATGTGATCGTCTGGCCGGTCGCCGTGCAGGGCGAGGCCGCCGCTGGGCAGATCGCCGCCGCCATTCGCGGTTTCAATGCCGAGAACCAGTTCCCGAAACCCGATGTGCTCATCGTCGCGCGCGGTGGCGGGTCGATTGAAGACCTCTGGGCATTCAACGAAGAAGAAGTGGTGCGTGCCGCCGCCGATTCGGACATTCCGCTGATTTCCGCCGTCGGGCATGAGACGGATACGACACTGATAGATTATGCCTCCGACGTGCGCGCGCCGACCCCCACCGCCGCTGCGGAAATGGCTGTTCCCGTGCGTGAGGAGTGGCGTTTGACGTTGTTGGAGCATCACCGCCGCTTGGCGCGTGGCATCCAGCGGGAATTGCAACAGAAGGAAGAGGCGTTATCCTTGCGCGCGCGGCAGCTTCCCCGCCTGCTGAATGCTACCGACACCGCCGCACAACGGCTGGATGAATGGTCGGAACGCCTGCACACCGCGCTCCCCAAGCTCGCGGCGTTGAAGCAAGCGCAGCTGGAACGCTTCCGCCTCCAGCCCCATTCGTTCCTTAATGGAATCAATCGTCACGCAAAAGACGTGATTACTTCCTCAGAACGGCTTAATGAAGCCTATATCCGTGGATTGCGGGACAGATACCGCAAGGTTCTGGAGCAAGGACGCATGCTAAGCACCCTGAATTATCAGGAAGTTTTAAAGCGCGGATATACGCTGGTTCTGGATGGGGAAACGGGTAAACCCGTGACTTCGGCAGAGCAAGCGACGAGTGGAAAAAGCATCAAAATACGCTTCAAAGATGGCGAAAAACACGCCAAACTTATCTAAATCTCGTCACTTTTCGCTGCTTTTTTGGGCGTTTTTTCATCGATTTCGACGTATTCCGCCTCAATCACTTCCCCATCGATGACATCCATCCGCTCCCCTGAAGTGTTACGAAAAGCATCGCTGTATTTCATGCTGTTGTATTCGTTCAGCGTGGATTTGATGTCCTTGCGCAGCACGATGACGCGGATGGTGAACCAGATGGCGGCGATGGCCGCAATAGCCAGCGCGACGAGGAAAACGGCGATACCGATTTGTACCAGCACGATGAACAGACAGCCGAGGATGACGAGTCCGAGGAGCTGTTTCAGGATATTGGCCATAGTCGAATCAACCTTTGTTATTGCGGGTCAGGGGGGCGAGGAGCGCGCCGAGCGCGGCCTCATTCTGCCAGTTTAGGGCGACATCCGCCACCAGAACTTCACCCTGCATGGTGCGCGGCAGGCGCACGGCATCCTTCGCGGTGGTGATGAGGGAGGCTTCCTGCAACATCGCTTCCTGCGCCAAAGCCGCCAGCTGGCTGGGGGTGAAGGCGTGGTGGTCGGGGAAAGTGCGGGTGCCGCGCAGGTCGGCGTTCAGCACGTTCTCCACGGAATCGAAGAACTGCTCTGGCCGCGCGATGCCGGAGAATGCCAGCACCGGATGGCCGACCAGCGGCGTGGAGCAGACGGTGCGCACAGTGGCGGAAAGGATTGGCAGGCCATCAGGGATGGGTAGGCAGGCGGCTTCTTCGCCATCCTGCCCCTCACGGGTGAGGAGGACGACGGCGGAGGCGCGGGAGAGGCCGTAAGCGGCGGGTTCACGCAGCGGCCCTGCGGGCAGGGTCTGCCCGTTACCGAAACCATAGAGCGCATCGACCACGAGCAAGGCGATGTCGGGCTTCAGGGTGGGGTTCTGGAAGCCATCGTCCATGATGACGAGGGAATAACCCTTGGAAGCGGCGAAACGCGCGCCGGCCTCGCGGGATTTGGCGACGATGGTGGGCAGCACGCGCGCGAGCAGGAGCGGCTCGTCGCCCACTTCGGAATGGGGGTGGAAGTAGGGATCGACCAGCGTAGGCGCGCTGGCGGAACCGCCATAGCCTTTGCTGAGGAAACAGGCGTTGATGCCATGCGCTTTCGCCCATGCGCCGACCGCCAAGGCCACAGGGGTCTTGCCCGCACCACCGGCGACGAGGTTGCCCACGCAGACGATGGAGATGCCCGGCTTGGCGGGACGGGTGATGAGGCGGCGGAGACGGTATCCCAGCTGATAGAGCAATGCGAAAGGCGTCAGCAATGTGCAGGCGAGGCCGCGTTTGCGCCAGAAATCGGGGGTCTTCATGGACGTTTCCTTTTGACGAGAAATGCGGCGGCGGCATCCAGCGTGGCGGCGAGTGCTCCCTGCTGCGTGCGGATTTCCTGTTTCGCATTGGCTGCCAAGGTATCACGCAACAGCGAATCGGAAAGCAATTTTTCTACCGCCGCGGCGAGGGTGGCGGAATCCGCCACGCGGATAAGGGCGGGGGCGGATGCGAAACGGGCGTAGATGTCCTCGAAATTATGGGTGTGCTCCCCTGCGAGGAGGGCGCAATCGAGCCGTGCTGCCTCCAACGGGTTCTGACCTCCATGGGGAATCAACGAACCGCCCATGAAGACGACATCGGCCAAACGGTAGAACAGCCCTAGCTCGCCGATGGTGTCGGCAAGGTAAATGGCGGTGCCGGCGGTGATGGCATCGCCACGGGAGCGCAAGGCGACGGACAGGCCAGCGGATTCCAGCTCTGTGGCAATCTTCTCGCCGCGCGGGGGATGGCGGGGGACGATCATCGTCAACAGGTTTGGGAACTCCGCCAGAAGCTGTTTGTGCGCCGCTGCGATGAGGCTCTCTTCGCCGGAATGTGTGCTGGCGGCCAGCCAAAGGGGTCTGTTGCCTATCTGCGCTTTCAAGCGGGCAAGCTCTGCCGCATCGAAGGGTAGGTCGCCTGCGTCCTCTTTCAGGTTACCCGGCATCTGCACGTTCTGCGCGCCGAGGGCGGTGAGGCGCGCGGCATCCTGCGGGGCTTGGGCGAGGATGGCATCGAACACCGAAAGCAGCTTTTCGATGCTTCTGGGGAATCGCTGCCAGTTATGGAAGGAGGCTTCCGACATGCGCGCGTTCACCAGCAGCATCTTCGCACCGTTGCGGCGGGTGGCG
>VGDC01000114.1 GCA_016869895.1 Alphaproteobacteria bacterium | reverse complement strand
GGGAAATTCTGGCGGGTGAAGGCGAACATCTCTTTCTTGCCCGTGGCGAGAAGTCTTAATTCGATGATGTCGCCCGCGCCGAAATCGAAAATACCCGTGACCGTGCCGATGACGTCTTGGGAGGCGGCATCGCGCACTTCCAGCCCGACGAGGTCGTCGTAGTAGAATTCATCTTCATCGGCTTCGGGGATTTTCGCGCTGTCCACGAAAAGTTCGACGCCTTTCAGGAGTTCAGCGGCGTTGCGGTCTTTCACGCCTTTGAGCGTGACGATGAGGCCACCGGAGGTTTTGCCGTCCAACTTGGCCTCGAAACGCTTGGTGCCCTCCTTATTCAGGAGAGCACCATAGTCGAGTATCGATAGAGGATCAGCGGTATAGCTGCGGACTTTCACCTGGCCTTTGATGCCGTGCGCGCCCGAGATGATGCCGACTGCGACCAGATCCGCCTTGGTGGAGGAAGTCATGCGCAGCGTCACCTTTCGGCTGATTATGCCTCAGCGGAAGGAGTAGCGGCTTCTTCGACCGGAGCAACGGTCTCAGCAGCGACTTCTTTCACCTGATGCTTACGCAGTTTGTCAGGACGCTTGGGGCCCTTCTCTTCGTTGCGGTAAACAGCGGCGGTCTTGATGACGCCAGCAGCGCGCAGGAAGCGAGCGACGCGGTCGGTCGGCTGTGCGCCGGTGGAGAGCCAGTGTTCTACGCGCTCTTTATTGAAAACGACGCGCTCTGCGCTGTCTTTTGGCAATTTGGGGTTATAGGTGCCGAGTTTCTCGATGAAACGGCCATCGCGCGGGCTGCGCTGATCCGCAACTACGATGCGGTAGAAGGGACGTTTTTTTGCGCCAGTTTTAGCCAAGCGGATCTTCGTAGCCATAGCAAGTAATTTCCTAATTAAATCAACGTTGTTTGGGCGTAATTCCGCCCGGATGCCTTTTAAGGAGGCGTATATTAATCAGATTTCATTCTCAAAATCCAGCATTAATTTCGTGCTATGTGCGTTTTTTCACGGGTTGCCCTTCGCCCCGCGCTTTGCTAGGCTGCGTGCAGCATTCACACAACGGAGCCGAACATGACCATCCGCAAGCTTATCCTTCTCGCTACCGCAAGCATTCTGGGGGTTTCCGCCTGCGCGACCCCACAGGTGGCTGAAAAAGTCGGCCCGCAGAACTATGAACAGGATTGCGCCCGGCTGGCGAAAGAGATTCAGGAGGCCGAGCGTCTGCGCGTGGCGGCACGCGAGGAAGACAAGTTCATGTGGCGTTATGCTTTCGTGGCGAACGCGTTCGTTTCGGCTTACCGCATCAATAAAGCGGAAGGAGCTGCGGAAGACCGTGCGGCTGACCTGAAGCGCATCGCGGCGGAGAAGAACTGCCCGCTGCCGAACCTGCAGAACAACCTGCCGCCTGCTGGCGCGCCCATCGTGCAGGGCAACCAGCCCGCGTTGCAGCCGCAGACCGCAAAGAAACCAGTGATCGAAGCGCCTAAAGCGCAGATTCCTGCGCCTGCGACGAAAGCACCCGCTGCGCCCGTGGCCAAAGAAAGCTACTGAAGCTAATAAAGAATGCAGGCGGTTTAACCGCGGGGCATCATCATGCCCTTGATGGCGTTCTTCATCAGCCCTTTTTTGCCCATTTTGCGGAATTGCTTCATCATGTCCGACATCTGCTGCCATTGCTTGATGAGGCGGTTGATGTCCTGAACGGTAGTGCCGGAACCGATGGCGATGCGGCGGCGGCGCGAGGCATTCAGGATTTTCGGGTCGCGGCGTTCTTTATCCGTCATGGATGATAGAATAACCTCGATCTGGTTGAATTTCTTCTCATCGACGGGGGCGTTCTCCAGCTGTTGCTTCAATGCTCCCATGCCGGGCAGCATGCCCATGATGCCGCCGAGGCCGCCCATCTTCTTCATGTTCTGCAGCTGGTTGGCGAGGTCGTTCAGGTCGAATTTACCCTCCTCGAAGCGCGCGTTCATGGCGGCGGCTTGCTCTTGGTCGACCACTTCGGCAGCGCGCTCAACCAAGGAAACCACATCGCCCATGTCCAGAATGCGGGATGCGATGCGGGACGGGTGGAACGGCTCAAGATTATCGAGCTTCTCGCCCATACCCATAAATTTGATGGGCTGTCCGGTGACATGGCGCATGGAAAGCGCCGCACCGCCGCGTGAATCGCCATCCACACGGGTGAGGACGATGCCCGTCACGCCGATTTTGCCATGGAACTCACTGGCGATGGTCACCGCGTCTTGACCGGTGAGCGAATCGGCCACCAGCAGGGTTTCGGTGGGTTTGGAAAGCGCTTTCACCGCCGCAAGCTCTTCCATCAAAGTTTCGTCGATGTGTAAACGACCTGCGGTGTCGAGCAACAGTACGTCATAACCACCGAGGCGGGCTTCTTCCAGCGCACGTTTGGTGATGTCGAGCGGCATCTGCCCTGCGACGATGGGCAGGCTTTCTACGCCCGTCTGTTTGGCGAGCACGGCCAACTGCTCCTGCGCGGCGGGACGGTAAACGTCCAGCGAGGCGAGGAGGACTTTCTTGCTTTTCTTCTCGCGAAGAATCTTCGCCAGCTTGCCCGTGGTGGTAGTTTTGCCCGAGCCTTGCAGACCCGTCATCAGAATGACGACCGGGGGGACGGCATTCAGGTTCAGGTCGGAATGTTCGCTGCCGAGCAGCTCTGTCAGGTGATCCTGAACGAGTTTGACGACCATCTGAGCGGGCGAGACGCTTTTGATGATTTCCGTGCCGACAGCTTTTTCCTTCAGGCTTTTGACGAATTCCTTGACCACGGGCAGGGCGACATCGGCCTCCAGCAAGGCGATGCGCACTTCGCGCATGGCGGAATCGATGTCGTCTTCCGTCAACGCGCCCCGCTTGCGCAGGCCGGTGAAGATGGAACCAAGGCGGTCACTGAGGGAGGCGAACATGGCGGAACTCTTGGGTTAGATGCTGTGTTAAGGGCGTAAATTAGCCCTTCCGGCAGGGTGAAGGCAAGTAAAACTTCAAGCCGCTAAATCCTTATGGACAAAAGGCATCTGTACGTGCATTCTGCGGCAGCATTTTACCCCTTTCTACAGGATACGATCATGGAATGGATGACTGACAACACGATTTGGGCGAGCTTGATTTCTTTGACCGCTCTTGAAATCGTTCTGGGTATTGATAACGTCATCTTCATCGCCCTTGTGGTGCAGCATCTTCCGCCAGAACAACGCAAGAAAGCACGTATCATCGGCCTCAGCCTCGCGCTGTTCATGCGTATCGGCCTGCTGTTCAGCCTTGTTTGGGTCATGGGGCTTACTGAACCGCTGTTCAGCGTCGCCGGATATGACTGGTCCGGTCAGGCCTTGATGATGTTCTTGGGCGGTATGTTCCTTATCTATAAAGCCACGGGCGGCATGCGCGAAGAGATGACCCATGAAGAAAAGCACGATGCCAAGGAATTCAAAGGTAATTTCGCCAAAACCATCGGCACCGTCATCGTCATCGACTTCATCTTCTCCTTCGATTCCATCCTGACGGCCGTGGGCATCACCCAGCAGATTTGGGTCATCGTGGTCGCCATGGTCATCGCCATGGGCGTGATGCTGTTCTCTTCCGGCTATATCGCCGATTTCATCGCCCGTCACCCGACCATCAAGATGCTGGCTCTAGCCTTCATCCTCATGATCGGTGTGCTGCTGGTGGCGCATGGCTTCGGCTATGAGATTCCCAAGGGATACCTGTATTTCGGTATGGCATTCTCGCTGGGTGTGGAAATGTTGAACATGAACGCCCGTAAGAAAAAGGGTGGGTGAGGTTTATTCGCTTGCCGCTGAAAAGCGATTTGCATAGAATCACCTGAATTTTGACGAGGATTGCACGTGAGCGAACAGAACCCGATTCCTGCGGAAATCAAGGCCTTGTCCTTCGAGGTCGCCCTGCGCGAACTGGAAGGCATTGTGCGCCGGATGGAAAGCGGCGAAAGCGAGCTGGAGCAATCCATCACCGATTATGCGCGCGGCATGGCGTTGAAAGCCCATTGCGAGGCGAAGCTGACCGATGCGCGGATGAAGGTGGAGAAAGTCGTTCAGGGAGAAGCGGGGAGCAAGACCACCGCGCCCTTCGACCCTGAAGCGTGATTAACGATTAGCATTAAGGAGTGGCACAGTGGACGAATCCCTGTTGCAGGCATTGGAAGAAGTATCGGGCGCATTGCATGATAAGATGGATGCGCTTTTGCCGAACCCTGAGAATGGCGTGGGTACCATCGCCGAAGCGATGCGTTATGCCTCTCTTTCTGGCGGTAAGCGTCTGCGTCCGTTCCTGACCGTGCAATCCGCCAAGCTCTTCGGTGTCAGCCATGATGCCGCGCTGACCGTCGCATCGGCCATCGAATTCATCCACACCTATTCGCTCATCCACGATGACTTGCCCGCGATGGACGATGATGACCTGCGCCGTGGCCAGCCCGCGACGCACATCAAGTTCACCGAAGCGACCGCGATTCTTTCCGGTGACGCGCTGTTGACCTATGCTTTCCAGATTCTTTCCGAACCTTCCGTGCATGCCGACCCCGGCGTGCGCTGCGAACTCATCCGCTCCATCGCGGCGGCTTCCGGTTTCCGCGGCATGGTCGGTGGCCAGCTGATGGACTTGGAATCCGAGCATGAAGAACTGCCGCTCGACCAGATCATCCGCCTGCAACGCCTGAAGACCGGCGAACTCTTCGCGACTTCCTGCGAAGCGGGCGCGATTCTCGGCAAAGCCCCATGGCAGATGCGCTCTGCGCTGCGTGCTTATGCGCATGACCTCGGCCTTGCGTTCCAGATTCGTGACGACCTGCTCGATGCGGAGGGTACGCGTACTGAAACGGGCAAGAACGTCAAGAAAGACCATAAAGCCGGTAAAGCCACGCTGGTGTCTATTATGGGTATCGAGCGCGCGCGCGAACAGGCGCGTATCCTCGCGGCGCAGGCCATCAAACACCTCGACCCGTTCGATGACAAAGCCAAGCACCTCCGCCAGATGGCCGAATACGTCGTCACCCGTCGCGGTTAAAAGGCAGAACCGCCATGGACGAATCGTTGCAGCAATTCTTCTACGAAGCGTTCTTCAGCCGCACCCTCTGGCAGGCGACAACGGAAATCCGTTATTTCGCCAGTTTTGAGTTCGGCGACGTGGATTTGCTGGTGCCATCGCTGGTGTGCATCGTCGCGGCGACACTGGCAGGTTTCGCCAATAGCCTCGTCGGGCGTCTTCTTGCGGTTTTCCAAGCGAAGGGCGAATTCAACCTACCCGAAGAGCGGTATGAAGCCGCGCAGGTCTGGGGCAATCTGCTCATCTGGGTGGTGGGTGTGCTCTCGTGGTATTGGCTGGGCGCGGTTTTCCTCGCCGCTGCGGGTTTCCTGCGCGTGCCGCATTGGAAAGTCACCCTCGCCACGCTCATCGGTCAGGTGGGTTTCTACGGGTATTATTACCTTGTCAGCATCGGCCAGCTAGCGCCCCTGCCTTGATTCCTCAGGCGTGGAAGAAGGCATAACCAATCACGATTGAACTGATGATCGCCACGAAATCGGCGAAGAGTCCGCAGGCTATGGCATGGCGCGTGCGCGTGATGCCGACTGCACCAAAGTAAACCGCTACGACATAGAACGTGGTCTCCGAGCTGCCCTGTAGAATCGCGGCGAGGAGGGCGGGGAAGGAATCCACGCCGTAATGCTGCATAGTCTCCAGCATCATCGCGCGCGAGCCACTGCCGCTGAAACTCTTCATGACGGCGGTGGGGAGGGCAGGCACGAAATCCGTGTTCAGGCCGAGCGCGCCGACAGCCTTGGCGACCAGCCAGAGGAAGCCATCCAACGCTTTGCTGGCCCGCAGCACGCCTATGGCGACAAGCATAGCAACCAAATACGGCACGATGCGGATGGCGACCTCGAACCCCTCTTTCGCGCCTTCCACGAAGACCTCATACACCCGCACCTTCTTGTGCCATCCGGCATAAAGAAAACCGACGATCACGGAAAAGATGATGAAATTCCCCGCCAGGGCGGATTGGCGGGCTTGTTCGGCCTGCGGCAGTCCGGTGATGTAGATGCCCACTGCGCTGATGAGCAGCGCGAAACCGCCGAAATAGGCCAGCACGACCCTATCCCAAATAGGGAGCTTCTGCACGGCGGCGACAGCCAAGATGCCCGCCAAGGTGGAAATGGCGGTGGCAAGAAGGATGGGGATGAACACACTGGTCGGGTCAGCTGCGCCAAGCTGTGCGCGATACATGAAGATGGTGACGGGCAGGAGGGTCACCGAAGCAGTGTTGATGACCAAGAACAGGATTTGCGCGTTTGTGGCGATGGTGCTGCTTGGGTTCAGCGTCTGCAGTTCGCGCATGGCCTGAAGGCCGAGGGGAGTGGCGGCGTTGTCCAGCCCCAGCATATTGGCGGCCATGTTCATGGTCATGCTGGCCTGTGCGGGGTGGTTTTCCGGCACTTCGGGGAAAAGGCGGCGGAAAAGCGGCGCGAGGCCACGGGCGATGTATTGCACTAGTCCTGCTTCCTTCGCCACGGCGAAAAGCCCCAGCCAGAGGCACAAAACACCCACTAATCCCAAAGAAACATCAAACGCGGTTTTCGCGGAAGTGA
>VGDC01000113.1 GCA_016869895.1 Alphaproteobacteria bacterium | reverse complement strand
GCCTTATGGCGCACGAATTCATCGTTGAAGCGCAGACCTTCGCGGTTCAATACGCCTTCTTTGCCGATGACGATGGCGTTATGCAGCGAGCCGCCACGGGCGAGGCCGATGGAGCGGAGGTATTCCGCTTCCTGCTCGAAACCGAAGGTGCGCGCGCGGGACAGCATCTGCTGGAAGGTCATCTTCGAGAAGTCATAGCTGGCGCATTGCGCGGCGATGGCGGGATGCGGGAATTCGATGTCGATGTCGATGGCGAAGCCGTCATAGGGCTGAAGGGTAACAGTCGCATCGCCGACCGTGGCGGTGACGGGCTTCAACACTTCGATGGCGCGGCGGGGAGCGTCCTGCACCTGTACGCCAGCGGATTCGATGAGGAAGATGAAAGGCTCGGAGCTGCCGTCCATAATGGGGACTTCGGGGCCGTCGAGCACGACGCGCAGGTTATCGATGCCGTTCGCCCAGAACGCCGCCATGAGATGCTCGATGGTGGAGACGGTAGTGCCGTGGCTGTTAGCAAGGCGGGTGCCGAGTTTGGTGTCGACCACGAGGTCATAACGCGCGGGAACGAAGCCGGTGCCCTTGGCGACATCGGTGCGCAGGAAGGCGATGCCGCTATCCGCTTCGGCGGGTTCCAGAATCATGGTGACAGGCGCGCCGCTGTGCAGACCGACGCCCGTGCAGGTCACCGCGCGCGCAAGCGTGTGCTGGCGGCCAAGCTGGTGTTTCTGGGTGCGGTGTTTAACCATGGTATTCGTCCTGTCAGTCTGCTGCGTCATTTTAAAGTTCACGCGCCATGACAGACGCGGTTTTTTCATGTTCACAGACTATCAACCGCCCCGCTACAAAACCATTCACATCGTGTTACATTTTGTTACGGTTTCGAATGCGCCCGCTGCGCGACGTTCTGTCGCTCACATGGCGCGCCGCTCAGGGCTGGCGCGACTGCTGTCGCAGGCTTGTTTGCGCCCTACAGAAATCTGCTGATTTCTCAATAGCGCACAGCTCCGCTGGCTGATGGCTCGCCTGCCATCTGGCAGGCCTTCACCAAACCATTACTCACAAAAGAAAAGCGCGGCCAGAAGGCCGCGCCAGTCTTGAACCCCTCTCATGGGATTTTCAGGAGAAAATCCCGGAGAGAATGAATGCTTCAATTCGCCTGACGACGAAGGAAGGCAGGAATGTCGAGATAGTTCTCTTCCGTGCCGGTCGCCGCGCGGGTATCGCGGATGTCGGGCTTCTTGGTCTCGGTGACTTCCACGCGGCGGGTCGCAGGAGCGGCTTCTTCGCGCTCAGCCTTGCCGGATGCCATGCCAGCCAGACGCTGGAACAGACCGGGGGTGCGCTTGGATTCTTCTTCCTCTTCGGCATCACGGCGCGAGGCGCGCGCTGCACGGGGCGCTTCTTCGGTAGCGTGACCGTAATGGCCGCGCTGGCTGGGCAGCTCCGCGCGGGGCGGGATGAACGCAGGGGCAGCCGCTTCTTCTTCGACCTCATCCACCACAGGAACGGTAAGGATGGGCAGTTCCGCCTGCGCCGCTTCGGCCACGGCCGCACGGGAGGTGAAACGTGGAACGGGCGCAGCAGCCGCATGGGCGGCGACGAAGACGGGCTCGGCCTCGACCGCAGGTGCAGCGGCGATGTTGAAGCTGGGGGCTTGCGCGACGGCAGGTGCAGCGACAGGCGCTTCGCGAGCTTCCACGGGAGCGGCAGCGACCTGTTCACGCGGCTTCGCGGAGCTTACGGGAAACTGAAAGCGACCTGCGCCGGGCTCGGCACGGTTGAGGTCGGCGCGGGGAGCATTGCTACGCGCGGCAGGAGCGGCGACAGCAGGCGCAGCGGTTTTCTGGCCGTTGCCGTTGTTACGCTCGGCCAGTTCAGCGGCATCGATACCCGTGGCGACGACGGAGACGCGCATACGGCCTTCCATCTCTTCGTTGAAGGTCGAACCGAAGATGATGTTCGCATCGGCATCGACTTCGGAGCTGATTCGGTTAGCGGCTTCGTCCACTTCGAACAGCGTCATATCCAGACCTCCGGTGATGTTGATGAGCACGCCTTTCGCGCCTTTCATCGACACGTCATCGAGCAGCGGGTTGGAGATGGCGGCTTCGGCGGCTTCTATGGCGCGCTTGGCACCCGTCGCTTCGCCGGTACCCATCATGGCTTTGCCCATCTCGCTCATCACGGCGCGAACGTCGGCGAAGTCGAGGTTGATGAGGCCAGGCATGATCATCAGGTCGGTCACGCCGCGCACGCCGGAGTGCAAGACTTCGTCGGCCATTTTGAAAGCGTCGGCGAAGGTGGTGTGCTCATTGGCGATGCGGAAGAGGTTCTGGTTCGGCACGATGATGAGCGTGTCGACATATTTCTGGAGTTCTTCGAGGCCGTAATCGGCGATGCGCATACGGTGGCGGCCTTCGAAGTGGAAAGGCTTGGTGACCACGCCGACGGTGAGGACGTTCTGTTCACGCGCCAAACGCGCGATGACCGGAGCTGCGCCCGTGCCCGTGCCGCCGCCCATGCCGGCGGTGATGAAGACCATGTTGCTGCCGGCGATGTAATCGCTGATTTCGTCTGCGACTTCCTCGGCGGCATCGGCACCCACCTGCGGGGAAGCACCAGCACCAAGGCCGCGGGTCGCGTTCACGCCCAGCTGCAAGCGGCGGTCGCATGCGGAGCGCTCAAGCGCTTGAGCGTCGGTGTTCGCCACCACGAAATTCACGCCCTGAAGGTTGGAGGTGATCATGTTATTGACGGCATTACCACCCGCACCACCGACACCGAAAACGGTGATTGTCGGCTTCAACGCTTCGTTCTTGGGGGGAAGGTGCAGGTTAATCGCCATGTAACATACTCCGAAATATCGATTTTTTTAGTGCAATGGCGCACGCAGCCCATCGCAAGTCACATACATATATATATGGTTTTCAGCTTGATTCCAACACAATACTTAGTGAAACAAGCGTTTTTTTGCCTATGAAAATCTACAGATTGTTATAGACGTAACGCGCTCAAAAATTCTCTTTGAACCAACCGACGAGACGCTGGAAGCGCGTCGTCTCGCGGCGCACCTCGGCGACGTGTTCCAGCACATCCGTCTCAATCATCTTGCGATCGACGAATTGCAGCATGCCGATGGCGGTGGAGAAGGCAGGCCCGGCAACGGCTTCGGCGAGTCCCGCCACTTCGCGCGGGCGGCCGATGCGCACCTGTTTGCCGAGCACCTGCCCCGCCAATTCACGCACACCGAGAAGCTGCGCCGCACCGCCTGTCAAGACCACGCGGCGACCGGCAATCTTCTCCATCACGCCCGCATCCAAGCGGCTGCGCACGGCTTCGAGAATCTCTTCCATGCGCGGACGGATGATGTTGCCGAGCATGGCGCGCGGCACAAGATGGCTTTCGTGGGTCTCGTCTTCGCCCAGCTGAGGCACTTCGATCATGATCTGCCCATCACCATTCGCGGCGATGGCACTGCCCTGAAGGGTCTTGATGCGCTCAGCGTGCTGAAGGGTGGTGGACAAGCCTTTGGCGATGTCGCTGGTGACGTGGATGCCGCCCATGGGCACGGAATCGACATACAGGAGTTTGCCGCCGACGAAGACGGAAATGCTGGTGACGCCGCCGCCAAGGTCGATGACGGTGACGCCCAGTTCCATTTCGTCCGGCTCTAGACACGCAAGGCCGGAGGCATAGGAGGAGACGATGTATTTCGTGACGTTCAAGTGGCAACGCGCAATGCAATGGGAGAGGTTTTTCAGCAAGGCGGAAGGCGCGAGGACGAGGTGCAATTCCGCGCCCAATCGCTTGCCGAACAGCCCGCGCGGGTCTTTGATGCCACGGCTGTCATCGAGGAAATAGCTGACGGGGATTCCATGCACCATCACAAGCTTGTCGGTGGTGACGGAGGCACTGCCCTCCTGAATCAAATCGACCATATCACGCTCGGTGACGCTCGAACCCGCGACTTCCAATTCCACACTGATATTGCGCGAGGTGACACCGGAACCCGACAGGCTGACCATGACGTTCTCGATGGTCTCGCCCGCCATTTGCTCGGCGGCGTGAACGGCTGCGACGATGGAGCTTTCCACCTCGCCGATGTCGGTGATGAGGCCGCCGCGCATGCCGCGCGCCACCTGATGCCCGATACCCGTGATACGCAGCGCACCGGTATGATCGATGACCGCGATGAAGCAGACCACCTTCGTATCCCCGATGTCCAGAACCGCCACTATTCCCGGTTTCACACGCATTTCCTTCACTTGAATACCACTTTATTTACTTAGGTCTCGCGCGCATCACGTATCACGTGAATTGACGGGCTTGACCTTTTCCTTCTTCGCCGCTTCGGGCATATCGATGTAAATCCTGTCTTCCAAACGCAAATCCACTGCGCGGATGTCCTTTTGCAGCAGACGTTGCTCACGCTCCATCTTCGCCAGCGTCGCCCATGCCTTCTCCTGATTCTGGGAAGGAAGGCGCACTTCGAGCTTGTTGATCATGCGGATGTCCCAGCGGCGTTCACCCACGCGCACAGCGGAGGAAATAAGCGGGAATAGCTCCGGCTCGGCACTCAGCATGCGCATCAGCTCGGTCGTATGCTCCGGCGCGCCCTCGCCCACGACCAGCAGAAGATGGCGGTATTTCGGCGCATCGGCTTTCTCTTCGACGATGATATGACCGGATTCATCGACCAGTTTCAACTGACCGCGATATTGCCAGACGGCCACGGGGCGGCGTTCCTGAATATGCACATAAAGCGTGTCGGGAAGCTGGCGTTCCACCACCGCGTCCTTCACCCAGCTTATCTGCTTGATGCGTTCCTGAATCTCGCCGACCGACAGGCCGAGGATAGGGTCGCCGGGTTTGAGGCCGAGGGAAGCGGTGACCTGCTCCATATATTTATCGCGCTTCTCACCGGGCTGCTTCTTGAAGTTGCTGCGGCCTTCCAAGTAAATGTATTGCAGGGACAATCCCGCTTTCTTTGTTTGTGCGAGCACGGCGTTCTGCGAGCCCTCCACCATCAAATCCAGCTTGCCGGAATGCACGAACCACCAGCCCGCACCGATGACCATGGCGCAGCCGACGGCGGCGGTGGCGTAATACCCCCGCTTCAAGAAGGACGCGGCGTTCCGCTTGAAGCTGCGCCACTTGGAGATGCGGCGCGTCTTCTGCTGGTAAGCCGTGGGCTTCGCCTTCGCTTTGCTCTTCGATTTGGCTGCCGGTTTTGCCAAGTCTTAATCCCCCAGTTTCGCGCCGTCGATGAGGCGACGGACGAGTTCGTTGAAGCTGATGCCGCGGTAAGCCGCCAGTTCGGGGGAGAGCGACAGCGGCGTCATCCCCGGCTGGGTGTTGGTTTCCAGAATGTAGAGCTTGCCATCGCCTTCATCGTCCCAGCGAAAATCCGAGCGGGAAAGACCACGGCAACCGAGCGCGACATGCGCTTTCACCGCCATATCCATGGCTTCGTCGTAAATCTTCGAATCGATCTGCGCGGGGCAGATGTGGTGGGATTTTCCGGCGGTGTATTTATTCTCGTAATCATAGAATCCGCTGGGGATGGTGATTTCCGTCACGCCCAGTGCTTCGCCGTCGAGCACCGCCACGGTCAACTCGCGACCCGCGACGTATTTCTCCACCAGAACCGTCTCGCCATACGGCCAATTCTCCTTAGTGAAGAAGAAGTTATCGTTCTTGAACACCAGCTTCACGCCCACGCTGGAGCCTTCGTTGGAGGGCTTCACCACATAGGGGCGTTCCATCACATCATGGCCGATGACATCGTCTTTCGAGGCGACTACGCCTTCCGCGACACGCAGACCGGCGGCAGCGAAAATCTTCTTCGCCATGGGCTTATCCATCGCCACGGCGGAGGCGAGTAAACCCGAGTGGGTGTAAGGAATTTTCAACAGTTCGAGCAGGCCTTGAATGCAGCCGTCCTCACCGAAGCGGCCATGCAGCGCGTTGAACACGACATCGGGCTTCGCAGCGCGGATGCGCTCGGCGACATCGTCGCCCACGTCAATCGCGGTGGTATCATAACCCAGTGCTTCGCAGGCCTTGACGACCGCCGCGCCGCTGGAGAGCGACACTTCTCGCTCGCTCGATTGACCACCCAATAATACCGCTACGCGCTTCGTCATTCTGCTACTTTCCCGATACGTTTGATTTCCCATTCCAGCGTGACACCGGATTTCGCCTGCACGCGGCGGATGACTTCATCGCCCAAGGCTTCCAAATCCGCCGCGGTGGCATCGCCCGTGTTCAGCATGAAATTGCAATGCAGCTCACTCATCTGTGCGCCGCCGATGGTCAGGCCGCGGCATCCTGCTTCGTCCACCAACTGCCACGCTTTGTGACCTTCGGGGTTCTTGAAGGTGCTGCCGCCCGTGCGGGATTTGATGGGCTGGGTCGCCCCGCGCTCATCGGAGATTTTCTTCATCGCCGCAGCGATTTGCTCTTTGTCGCCCGCTGTTCCGCGCAGGGTGGCGGAAGTGAAAATCCAGCCATCGGGGATGCCGTTGCAGCGGCGATAGGAGAAGAGCATGTCGATGGCGGAAAGCCTGCGCATATTGCCGAAGGGGTCGATGGCTTCGGCGGAGACGAACACGTCTTTTATCA
>VGDC01000112.1 GCA_016869895.1 Alphaproteobacteria bacterium | reverse complement strand
CCGTTCAGCTCGCTGCGCTGGAGGTCAAGCTCCTCCTGATCGAGGCGGAAGCGATAGCCGAGGCGCAGGTTATTAGAGTAGTTCCACGCCAGACGCCCCACGATGTCCGACCACTGGTTGTTCAGGTCGTTGCTGTAGGGGAAGAGGTTGTTGTCATCGGTGTGGTAATTCTGGCCGATGAGGAACTCGACGTTGCTGCCGCTGGCGTAGTCATAATCCCACTGACCGCGGATACCGTAATTCACGCGGGTGCCGCCTTCGGCAAGGTCATAGCCGGTGTAGTGGTTGTCGCTGAACAGGTTGGTATCGGAGAATTCCAGAGCCAAGCTATCCTCGTTGGGAATCTTGTCGGAATTGACGTTATTCATACCGAGGATGAGATTCGCCGTCGGCTCGATGACAAGGCTGGAAGACTTGAAGCGGCGCAGCAAAGGATAACGCCAGTCGAACCAGACCTCCGGCACGATGCGTCCCGCCACGCCATCGTATTCATCCAGCGCGCCGCCAGTGGTGGTGGCAGTCACATTCTCGACGGAATAGAGGTCAGCGCGGAGCTGGGGGCGCACCTCGAACACATGGCCGGCCTTGGTGATGCCGGGCATCTTCCAATAACCGGAAGTGGAGACGCGGCGGCTCTGCGCGCCGATTTCGCGGCTCAAAGCCATGAGATTACCGTTCACCCCGAAGCGCGAACCGTTCCAGCCCGGTGCGGTCTCGTGCGATGCGCTGACCAGCGGATGGATGAGCGGGATGGTGTCGGCGTTGTCGCCGATGCGCAAACCTTGGAAGGAGATGGCTTCTATATTGAGCGACGTACGGTTCTCGAACCCGCCCGCATAGACTTTGGAGGTAAGCAAATCCTCGTTACCAAAATCATAGCGCCGGAGGTAAGTGTCATCGGAAGCGCGCTTGCCCGTGAAGCCAGTCCGCCAGAAATTGCTGAGACGATAATCCCCCTTGCCTTCGATGTGCCAACGGTAATCTTCATCCGCAGGAGTTCCGGTGGCCGAATCCCCTTCCGGATGGGTGATGCTGCCCTCCAGATTGTACATGCCCTTATCGAGCAGATGGCGGAATTCCGCTGCCAGCACCGGCCCTTCGGAGGTGGTGTTGATGGGGGTGATTATCGCATCCATCTGCGGCGCGATGTTCCAGTAGTACGGCATGCGGATGACGGTGCCGAGGTTGCTGGATGTGGTATAACTGGGAATGAGCAATCCGCTCTTGCGGTCGGCATCCGGCGTAGCATGCGAGAAATAGGGGGTGAAGAACACCGGAAGCTCGAAGAATTCGAACCATGCGTTCCGGTAGGTGACCTTCTGCTCTTCCTCGTCGATCTTGATGTGCTTGGCCTTCATCTGCCAGAAGGGTTTCTTGGGATTGCCTTCCTCGTCGCAGACCTTACAGGGCGAATAGACCGCATAATCCAGCTCGGTCACCGTGTCGCTCACGCGGCGCGCCTGATTGGCGGCGAAGAGCGAATCATCGGCGAAGCGGGAGCTGAAATTATAGATGATGCCCGTCTTGATTTCGTTCTCCAAAACGGCGCGTTCCGCGAAATAGACATCGCCCGTCTCATCAGAAACGGCGACATTGCCTTCCGCCGTGACCACGCCGGTCTTCTGGTTGTAGATGATCTTATCAGCCAGCAGCACATAATCGTTCTGCACCACTTCCGCGCCGCCGATGGCCATGATGAGCGATTTCTCGGCATCATAGGCGAAGCGGTCGGCCTCCAGCAGCACGGGCGCGGTCTGCTTTTCCAGTTTAGGGGCGGCATGGGCGACGGCGGGAATGAAGGGGATGCAGGTGGTCGTCAGCAACGCGGCCACAGCAAGGCGCGCCCACAGAGGGCGGCGGCGCGGGTAAACAGGAAGAACGCTGACGGAAACGGGCATCAAGAACCTTTGGGAGTTAGGCCCTTGTTGTACCTTCCGCCGTTGATTCTTTCAATGTTTTTTCCTTATCCGTCTTCCAGATGCAGCAGAACCGAGCCACCGATGAAGATGATGAGGAAACTGGGGGCGAAAGCCGCCAGTTCCACAGGGATGCTGCCCGACAGGCCGAAGGCATAGATGATGTCGGAGACGAAATAGAGGAAGAAGCCGCTGAATACGCCAGCGGCAATCATGATTTTAGTTCCGCCACGGCGCGGCAGACGCAGGGAGAATGCGGCGGCGAGGAAGGCCATCGCGCAGAGCATGAAAGGAATCGCGATGAGGTTATACCAGTGCAGCTTGTGGCGCAGCGCCGAGAAACCCGCTGCTTCTAACGCCTTGATGAAGGTCGGCATCGCCCAGAAGGAAATGGTGTTCGGGCTGGCGAAACTGTCCTGAATATGCGCCACGGTCAAATCCGTGCGCAGTCGCCGCTCCGCCACGCGCTCAGCGGGTTCGCCGGGGCGGGTCAAAAGGGCGTTGTTCACCCGCCAATAGCCATCCTCCAACACCGCGTCATCCGCGTCGATTCGGCTTATGAACTGGGCTTTATCGTCGAAAGCGAAAACGGTCACATGCGCCAGCCGCTGCCCTTGATCGGACACGGAGAGGGCGTGGATGATATGCTCGCGCTCCGGCGCGCCGTCATCCTCCACCTGCCGCAGCCACAGGCCGGAAGGCGACACTTCCAGAAGGCTGGCGCGTCCGGCGATGTATTTCGCCTCCAGCTTCTCATAGCGCGAAGCCATCACCGCCGCCAGCGGGTCGAAGGCCGCCACGAAGACCGCCCCGAAGAGGAACATGGCGATGAAAGCGGGAGCCATGAACTGCCAGACAGACACTCCCGCCGCGCGGGCGACAATGAGCTCATGGGTCTTGGTGAGGCGCGAAAGCGCCATCATCCCGCCGATGAGTCCGGCGAAGGGAATCAACTTCTCGCCCATGCTGGGAAATTTGAAGAAGACCATCTCCAGCGTCACCGCGAAAGTCGCGGCCTCCTTGCTGGAACTGCGGCGCAGCAGCTCCACCGAATCGAGCATCCCCGCGATGAGCATGAGTGCGGCCAGCATGAACAACACGCTGTAGAGGTATTGGCGGCCGATATAAAGCGATAGGGTGAGCGGCAGGCGGGGCATCAGCTTGGCTCTCCTTCCTGTGCAGGGGCTTCGGCAGGGGGCGAATCGGGGATGGGGCTAGTGGACTGGTTATGCAGCAGCACGAACAGTCCTGCGCCCGTTACGCCCATGGGGATGAGATACAGCAACGCCGCGACGTAAGGATGTTTGATGATGGCGTTGCTCAGTGCGATATGCAGTGCCAGCAGCACGCCAACGCCCACCAGCGTCACCACGTAGCGTTTCAGGTTACCACGGCGGTTGAACTGGCCGGAAAGCAGCATCATGCAGACGAAAAGCGCCAGCACGGCATTCTGCAAAGGCCAGACGATGCGGTGATGGAATTCCGCCAGATATTTGGCGCGTTCCCGCTCGTCCATCTCCTCATCCGCATCGATGAGTTCGAACAGGAAACGCTCTTTCTCGTCTTTTCGGCGGTCGATCTTCTGCTTGGTGAACAGGCGCATATCCAGCACATATTCATCAAAGCTCAGGAAGGAGAGCTGGCCGTTATCGTAGTTGATCTCCTGTCGGCTTCCGTTGATGAGCTTGAAACTGGGGCCGGTCGGGGTCTTCATCAGCTGCCCCTGCTCGGCGAGCATGGTCATCGGTGCGGCGTTGTTGCGATTGTCATGCACGAGGATACCCCGCAGCGTCCCATCGGCATGGCGTTCACGGATGAACACGGTCAGCCCCGGCGCGGGGGAATTGAACACGTTCTCCTGCAACAGCACCGCCGCATAGTTATCCTTCGCGAAGGCCTGCATCTCCTTGTATTGGCGATAGGAGATGGGCAGCAGATAAAGCGAGATGATATAGCCGATGACGACGATGAACGCCGAGAATTGCAAAGCGGGGCGCGCTAGCTGCCAACGGCTGAGACCCGCACTGCGCAGCACGATGAGTTCGCTATCGGCCTGTAGCTTGTGATATGTGAACATGACGCTGATGGCCAGTGCGATGGGTAGCATGAACCCCAGAAGCGAGGGCAACAGCATGGTGGTGAGATAGGTGAACGCCAGCATCTCCAGACCTTGGTTCACGATCAGGTCGACGAACCGTAGCGACTGCGTCAGCCAGATGAGGCAGGTCAGGCTCGACGCGATGAACAGCGTCGATTCGGCGAGGTTGGTGATGATATAGCGGCTGTAGCGGAGCATGAGGCACTTGTATGGTTATGGGTCTTCAAACCGCCCTTGCGTCTGCACGGCTTTCTTGCTAGGGCTATAGCACGTTATACTTTCTCAAAGGGAATCCATCCATGAAAATCTCCTTCTCCGGCGTCAAACTCGATAAAATCGAAACCCTCGCCCTCGGCGTATTGGATGGAGGCGCGCTCACCCCGCAAGGAAAAGCGATTGATAAACAGCTGAAATCCCTCATCAGCCGTACCATCGAAGGCTTCCAGTTCAAGGGCAAAGCGGGCAGCGTGCATCTGCTGCATACCCCCGCAGGAGCCCCCTTCGCGCAAATCGCCCTGTTCGGTCTTGGAAAAGCGAAGGAACTGGACGAAAAAACCGCCCGCAAAGCCGGTGGCGCGCTGGGTAAACACCTCGACACCGCTGGGCTGAAAGCCGCATCGGTCGTGGTGGAATCCCCCAAGGGCGCACTGCTGGACGACGCCCAGCTGGCAGCGGAACTCGCTTTCGGTGCGGTTCTTAAATCCTACCGTTTCCAGAAATACCATACCAAATTGACGCCAGACCAGAAGCCAGCCTTGGCGAAACTCGCCTTCCTCACCGACAGCCACAAAACCGCCAAACAGGCATTCGATGTCCACGCCAGCGTGGCTGAAGGCGTGTTCCTCACCCGCGATGTCGTGTCCGAACCCGCGAACGTCATATACCCCGAATCCTTCGCGGAGAAATTCAAGGCGCTCACCGCCCTTGGCGCGACGGTTGAAGTGCTCGGCGAAAAAGAGATGAAAAAGCTGGGTATGGGCTCGCTCCTCGGCGTGGGTCAGGGCAGCGTGCGCGAGTCGCAGCTGGTCGTTGTGCGCTGGAACGGCGGCGCGAAGAAAGATGAAGCCCCCGTCGCCATCGTCGGCAAAGGCGTCACCTTCGACACGGGCGGTATCAGCATCAAACCCGCTGGCGGCATGGAAGACATGAAATGGGACATGGGTGGCGCGGGTGTCGTCCTCGGTCTGATGCACGCCCTCGCGGCACGCAAAGCGAAGGTGAACGTGGTCGGCGTGGCGGGATTGGTCGAGAACATGCCGGATGGCAATGCCCAGCGTCCGGGTGATGTGGTCACCTCCATGTCCGGCCAGACCATCGAAGTCATCAACACGGATGCCGAAGGCCGCCTCGTGCTGGCCGATGCCCTGTGGTACACCAAAGAACGCTTCAAGCCGAAAGCCATGATCAACCTTGCGACCCTGACGGGCGCCATCATCGTCGCACTCGGCAAAAGCCGTGGGGGCTTATTCTCGAATAACGACAAACTCGCCGGGCAGCTGTTCAAGGTGGGCGAGAAAGAAGGCGAGCGTCTCTGGCGTCTGCCCGTGGGCGAGGAATACGATTCCCACATCAAATCCGACATCGCCGACATGAAGAACGTCGGAAAGCCGGGTCAGGCGGGCAGCATCTCCGCTGCACAGTTCCTGCTGCAATTCGTGGGTGACACCCCATGGGCGCATCTGGACATCGCGGGTGTGGCATGGGCATACGAGGAAATCGACACGGCGCGCAAAGGCGCGTCCGGCTTCGGCGTGCGCCTACTCAACCGCTTCATCGCCGAGCAATACGAGAAGTAAAGACCGCGGTCAGCAGACCGCTTCAGCCCAGTCACTAAACAACAAGCCAGCAAAGCTGTGCGCCATGTGATTTTCGGAAAATCACGGGCGCAAAATCATTGCTCTATTCTAACAAATAGAAGCTCAGGGTGCAGACCTTATTCTCCTCATTGGAGAGGTCATAGGTCGCAGTAATGAGGTCGGAAGTCGTACAGTTGCCGTATTCCGGCGCGCTGCGCTTGCGGCTGATGATTTTTCCTCGTGCGGGCAACCCGTCATCCAGCTTCATGTCAATCTGGTAGGCCTCGCTGGTCAGCAAAGGCGGCACGGCCGATGCATCCGCGCTGCGCAGCTCAAGGTAGGTTCCCTTGGCCGTACCCTCATAATAATTCGGGTCGCCAGCCGCCACCACCACACCAAGGGACATGGGCATGAACGCGCTATCCTCGATCTTGTTGATGGGCATGTTCACGCCGCCTGTGGTCTTGAAGGCATCGGTGGTACTATCGGTCTTGCCCGAATACGTGCCGATGATGAGCCCCGCATTCACCAGATGCTGCCAGAAGCGGAAACGCTCGCCGAACCGCCACACGTTCGTGTTATTCGATCCAGCCGCCAGCATGACCTGACGGTCGCCGTTGCCGTTGCAGGTGCGGCGGGTATCGCTCAGGGTGCTGGAATCCACGCCGAAGCAGGCCGCGCCCGTTCCGGTTCCCCCCGCTGCGCCCCAATATTCCGTGGCGCGCACCATATCACCCGGAATCGCCAGATATTTCTCCGTGAAAGTGTTCACCGCCACCTGATAGGTCTGCAATTCCGAGATGCCGGAGCGTATCTCCCCTGCGCG
>VGDC01000111.1 GCA_016869895.1 Alphaproteobacteria bacterium | reverse complement strand
AAACTCGCAGAGTTCCGTAGCGGTAAAGACAAGCTTTTCGGGTTCTTCGTGGGGCAGGTGATGAAAGTCTCTGGTGGCAAAGCTAATCCGGCTATCGTGAACGAGCTGCTCAAGAAGAAGCTGGCTGGCGAAAACGTGTGATTCGGCGAGGCCAGTTGGCCGAGCGAGCCATCAGCCAGCGAAGCTGTACTTCATTTAAAAATCAGCAGATTTTTATGGAAGCAATAAAAGCTACTTATCCCAGCCATATTTCTTGGCGCGTTCCGCGCGGGCTTGCGCCACGCGTTCATCGAAGGAAAGCTTCTTCTGCGGCGCAGCGGATGGTGCATTGCCGCCGCCGGAGGGTGATTCTCCGCCACCACCACCACCACCGGAATAGTAGTTGTTGGTGACGGGTGCTTGCTGCGCCGCAAGTGCCTTGGCTTCGGCTTCCGCCTTCAATTCCGCGTTCCTTCGTTCCAAATCCCCCAGCATTCTGGATGCCTGTTCATTCAGCGGGTCGGCTTTCAGCACGGCGCGGATGTCCTGTTCCGCCAGTTTCGTGTCCCCCATTTTCAAATAGACCTTGGCGCGTTCCAGCACGACAGGCGCAGTGTTTTGCAGCGTCAGCGCATGATCCAAATCCTGAATGGCGCGGAGATGCTCGTTTTTCGCGGCGTATAGATTGGCGCGGTCAATCAGGAGCGGCACCATTTCACTGTTCATGCCTTTATCGCTGGCGAAGCGCAGGGCATCCGTCAAATGCCGTTCGGCGGGTTGGCCGTTTCCGGAATTCAGATACGCCCGTGCCGCCTGCTTCTTCATGCTGAACCACAGCGCGCCTTGCGTCTGGTCGACACTCATGAGGATGGTCTCCAAGCTGCTCGCTGCCCCGTCATAATCCTGCAATTCGAACTGTGCCAATGCCATGCAATGCTGCGCCGCGAGTTGACCGCTCTCCGCATACCATTTCTGGGCACGCTCTAGCGTTTCTTTCGGTTTCAGCGCCGAAAGCTGCGTGCAGGATTTATACTGCTCCGCAAGGGATTGCTGCGGGGCGCTGGCGTATGCGCTGGATGCGATGGAAATGGTCGAAAACGCGACGAAAAGCGAAGAAAAACGCATGATTTTAATCCAAAAATGGCGGAAATATGTTGGCAATCTAGCGCAGCGCAGGCAATCTATCAATAAAATTCAAAGGACTACCTTATGAGATTATTCTGCTTCGGTTTCGGTTATGTTGCGCAACATCTGGCAGTGCTGGCGCGGAGTGAGGGCTGGGACGTGCAAGGCACTAGCCGGATTGGAAGCGCGGAAACCCACGCGTTCAATGGTTATGTGCCCATGAATGAAGTGGGGCGGAATGCGCTGCGCGAGGCGACGCATGTGTTGATTTCCATTCCCCCTGATGCGCAAGGCGATGTGGTGCTGCGCCACCATGGCGATGATTTTGCGGATGCGGATTGGGTGGGATACCTCTCTACCACCGGCGTATATGGCGACTGGCAGGGCGAATGGGTTGATGAGGACAGTGCGCTGCGCGCCAAAGAGCCGCGCAGTGTATTGCGGATAAAAGCCGAGGAAGCGTGGCTTGCGGCCAGTGATGCCACACGCGTCTTCCGGCTTTCTGGGATTTATGGTGAGGGGCGCAACGCCATTAAGCAGATGCAGGAAGGGAATGCGCACCGAATCTATAAGGAAGGGCAGTATTTCTCGCGCATCCATGTGGTGGATATCGCCCGTCTGCTATGGGAAGAGATGCACCGTGGCGGGGGTGGAAAAATATATAACCTAGCGGATGCGCAACCCGCGCCTTCCCATGAAGTGGTGGCCGAGGCAGCGCGACTGTTGGGAGTGGAGGCTCCGCCGCTGGTGCCATTCGAGGAGGCGAATCTCTCCCCCTTCGCCGCGAGTTTCTATGCCGCTAACCGCCGCGTTGACGGCACGCGGATTCTGCGCGATTTGCAGATGGAGTTGTGCTATCCTACCTATAAAGAAGGATTAAAATCCTTCCTTCCACCTGAATCCGAAGGGGCCGCCGATGCATGATTCCATTTCCACGAAACGCAGCATTCTTTTGGCGCTGGTCGTCTGTGTCGCGGTTACGGGCTGTGCGAAAGCGGGAAATCGTGTTTCCCAAGCGGGACAGTCGATGACCAATGAAGGAAAGAAGGTCGATCGCAAGATTCGAAGCTGGTTCGAGACTGAGAATATCGGTGAGCCAGAACTTGCGAATCGTCAGCCGGACACGGCGTTCTGCTATAAAAGCATCGGTGAAGTGACGTGCTATGCCCAGCCGCTCGATGGTGAGGATTATCGCCTGAAAGGCGTGCAGTTACCGCCGCCGCCGAAATATGTGGATAAGGATAGCACTGTCCCGCCACACTTTTATCAGCATCATCCGGATGAGGTCGTCATTCTTGACGCACCGACTTCCATCGGCGTACGCGAGCTACCGCCAACAGGCGCGAGCAACCAGCCCCGTGAATTGATGCCGCAACAGAGATAAATCAGTGGGTTTTCAGAAGGGGTAGGGCGTCCACGGCGGTGGATGCTTGCGTATCCGCTGCTTTGCGGTGGCGGTCAATCCGCCAATGGATGCTGTCAAAGGCATCGCAATCCGGGCAATGGAGCGTCCATTGCGGCTGATGCTTTTTGCAGCTTTCGCATGCCCATGCGGCTTCGATGAGCGTTTTCGAAGCGCGAGTATGCCATTTCGTAGCCTTTTCTTTGTTATCCGCCGCTTCCTCCAGCTTCGCCATCAATTCACAGGCGCGGGGTGATTCGAGGATATTCAAGGCTTTGCGGGTCTCTTCACGGGCTTTGCCGTATTGTCCCGCGTCGAAGGCCACTTCCGCGACAGCCAGATGGCTTTCCATATCCTCGGGCGAGACAGAGACGAACTTCTCCATCGCGGTGACGCGCTTTTCCGGCAGCAGATCGGTCAGGAGTTTCTTATATTGCGCGGCGACTTCTGGATGTGGTGAGACTTTCCACGTGCGGGTGAGCACCGCAGAGGCATTGCGCTTTTTGCCGAGCGTGGAGAAAATCTCTGCCAGCAGCACCGCAGCTGGAACCATGTCCGGCAGGGTTTTATGCGCGGCGGCGGCATAGCGTTGCGCGGTACTGAAATCATCACGGTCGTACAGGTAAACCGCGTGCTGATACTCGATGAGTGCCTTGTAACGTGAGGCTTCGACGGCGGTCAAAGCGCGGTGCCTCTGGGCACGGTTGATGACCTCAATGGCCTGCTGCCAACGTTTCTGATGGGTGTAGACATCCAGCAAAGAGAGCGCGGCGAAGCTGCTGTCCGGTCGGATGCTGCCCGCTTCCTGCGCATAGGTGACGGCGGTTTCGACATCGCCGGATTTGCGCGCCTGTTCCAACAGGCCACGGGCGGCAAGGAAATGGGTTTCCTTGAAATCCAGCAGGCGTTTGAGGTTCTCCGTGGCGGTTTCTTCATCCCCTTCTAAACGCGCAAGTTGCGCCGTGAGCAAGTGGGTGATGGGGGTTTTGCCGAGGAGTTTTTCTGAACGCTTGGTCAGTTTCTTGGCATTCGCGATGTCGGAGACGGAAAGGGCGGCGATGGCTTCCGTGAGCGCGGAAAGGCCGCGTTCATGATATTCCACGCGGCGTTTGTTGCGATAGCGGCTGGGGAGGGACACAAGGCGGTCGAGCGCCCAGAACGCGCCGATGACCAAGGCGAATAGCCCAAGCAGCGAAAGCGTCAGGAAAAGCGGGGTTGTTTCGATATACCACCCGAACCAAACCATATCCACATAGCCGGGCACTTCAATAAGACGCGCCAGCAGAACCGCCGTCAGCATCAGCACAGTGATGTAGAGCAGAAGGCGGAGCACGGTGTTTCCTTATTCAGAATCGGAGTTAGAGGGCTTTTGCGCGGAAGGCAGCCAGATTTCACGCACGGTGCCAAGGGCGGCGCGGGTGTCGAGATAGCTATTGGCTTTGACGATCCATGTGCTGAAATTGGCTTTGGAAGTGTCCGTCAGTTGATTCAGATGCGTCACGGCCATTTCGATATTACCCGCGCGCAGTTCCGCTTCGGCACGGGCGATATCCGCCTCGTCGCTGGTATCGTCGGCTTCCACATCGACTTTGCGGATGGTGACGAGATTGCCGAAAGCGGCACGCAGTTTATCGCCGAAGGTCGCATTGCCCGTTTTATTTAGGCTATCGGGCACGGTGAAGCGGGCGATTTCTTCGAATTCGGAAGTGAGATCGGAAAGATTCGGAACGCCGTTCTCCGCATTCTGCTGGAGCGTGAAGATGGAGGCGCGGGGCACGGAATCGTTGCCAACTATTTGCTTCAAAGCCTGCAACTCTTCTTTATACGGCAGTCCTGCATTCAACTTTCCGGAAATCGCCTCGATATGCCCCAGAAGCTGCAAGCGGGTCTCCGAGATGCCGGATTGACCATCCAACAGCTTTTGCAATGCGTCTATGCGGGTGTTCAGCGCGGCGATTTCTGCGGTGACCGCTTCGGAAGGCGCAGCAGCAGGAGCGATTACGACAGGAGCGGGCGCGGCCTCGACAGCTGGAGCGGCGGGTTCGATTTCTGCGGCAAGGGCGGGAGCTTCCGGTGCTTTTGCTTTGTACGCCTCGAATTCCTTCTGCAATTCGATGAAGTTGCGCGCCAATGCCTCATGGGAGGTGCGTAGTTCTGTCAACTCCTGTTTCACGATGCGGAAGCGGCTGAGTTCTTCCGAAGAGGAAGCGGGTGCTGCGACCGTGCCGCTGGAAACGGCGGAAGTGGATAGCGAAGGGATGCTCACTTCAGGAAGCGCAGGAATATGCTGTTTGATGGTCTCGTAATGATCGCCCTGCCAGACGAGCAGCACAGCACCTGTGATGACCACAAAGGTCGTGAAACCATAAAGCGGTGTGTTTCGCTTTGCGCCCTTCACTTTGCCGGCGCGCGCAGGGGCGGGCGCATCAACTGTGGCTTTCGGCGCGGTTTCGACTGTGGGCTTAACCACGGTCTGCGGCTTTTCCGAAGGGGTAGGGGCAGGGGATTTTGGTGTGTTCTTATCGGTCATGCAGCTTTTATAACCCTATACCAAGCGTTTGCCAAAGCTTAATTTGTGTGATGTTCACGGATGAGTGCCTCGAAAGCTTCGGCGGTCGGCACATCGGCATAGACCACATTGCGCCATTGCCCGTGAGGTGCGCAAGCATCGGCGATGGCTTTGCTGAAGCAGAAAAGGGTCAGGTCGCGGCTTGGCGTGAGCATCTGGAAGATTTCGGCAGTGCGGGCGGAGAAAAGCAGCACGCCACCGATGCTCCCATCGCGCAGACCGTTCAGGGTATCGGCGGTAAGACTTTCAGCGGCTTCCGCGCGATAGACGATTTGCTGATGGCAGGCGATGCCCCGCGCTTTCAGTTCCTGCACCACATCCACCGTGGTGACCTCACCCGAAGCATAGAGTAACGGCAATCCATTCGTCTGTGGCGGAATGAGCGCGAGCAATTCCCTCACCGTCGGCGCAACGGCAGCGATATTCGCGAAGCCGTTTTCTTTCGCAAAGGCGGCGGTCGCCGCCCCTATGGCGTAGGCGGGAAGATTGCTACAGCCGGAAGCGGGGAGGACGGCGTGTTTGCTGGTGATGATGATTCCGGAGTAATCGCGTGGATTGAGCAGTGGCGAAAAGGATTGGATGCGCAGTAACGGGCTGGAAACGGTTTTGATGCCGAAGCTATGCAGCAGCTTCGCCCAGTAGATGTTATCACTTTCAGGGCGTGTCAGCAGCAGGCGTGTCATCCATCATCCTGCGGTATAGAAACGTTTGTCCATCAGGCTGAGCAGCGTTTCGCCAAGTTTGATGCCCGCTTCCCTCGCATCCTTTTCCGAAGCGGTGAAGAGGATGCTGCGGCGGTGGCATTCGCTGCCATCAGGCGTGGCGACTAAACCTTCCAGCTTCATGACATGGTCTTCGACGGAAACCGCCAGACCACCGATGGGGGTGCGGCAAGAGCCATCGAGCGTCGCAAGCAAGCTGCGTTCCGCCGTGATGCGCAGCGAGGTTTCGCCGTGATGGATGGGCAGAAGCCAATCGCGGATGAACGCGTCATCTTCGCGGCATTCCACGCCGATTGCGCCTTGTGCAACTGCTGGAAGGCAGACATCGGTGGAGAGGCGTTCGGTGATATGGTCTTCCATGCCGAGGCGATTCAGGCCTGCCACAGCGAGCAGGGTCGCGTCGCACACGCCATCGGAGAGTTTCTGCAAGCGGGTCAATACGTTGCCGCGCAGCGGCACGATGTTCAGGTCTGGACGATGTGCCTTCAACTGTGCGCCACGGCGGAGAGATGCCGTGCCCACGGTCGCGCCGTGCTTCAGCGCATCAACCGAGCTTGCATGGGGCGAAAGGAAGGCATCGCGCGGGTCTTCGCGCTCCAAAAGACAGGAGATGAGCAGACCGCTCGGCAGGACGGTGGGCATATCCTTCATAGAATGCACGGCGATGTCCACATCGCCACTCAGCAAGGCATCTTCGATTTCCTTGGTGAAAAGCCCTTTGCCGCCGATGTCCTGCAAGGTCTTGTCTTGCACGCGGTCACCCGTGGTGGTCATGGGCACGATTTCGAACTGGCTGGCATCCATATCCGGATAAGCGCGCAATAGGCGTGCCTTTACCTCTTCGCTCTGGGCGAGGGCGAGTTT
>VGDC01000110.1 GCA_016869895.1 Alphaproteobacteria bacterium | reverse complement strand
CCTGATATTCAGCGGAGGAGAAGCGATTGTCGGACGCGTTCATCTGCCCCAGATACAGGTTGGATGAGTAATCGGGAATGCTGCTGGATGATTCTGTGGCAGTGGCAACCAGTGTGCCCTTGTCATAGACTTTGACGCGCTGGGTATTCGCGAGTGTACCGTCATAGACGATGGAAAAGATATTATTCGTGCCGCCTGGATAACTACCCGTATTGAAGCGGTCAGTGTTGCCGATAATATCCAAATAAAGTGAATTTCCGGTGTAGATGAACACGGTATAGGAGGTATTGTCGTTCGCCAATGTGCGTTTGGAAATGATCGCACTCAACACATTGTTGATCAGCGGGCTGTGCGCGAGTGTCAGCGTCAGACCGTTGGTGTTATCAAGCGATGGGGCATCGGCGACGGTCATGAAATCATTGATGCCGTCGAAGTAGATAACATCTTTGCCATTCATGCGCCCACCGACCCACAGCGGCATAGCTGCGCCCGCCTGTGTCGCGTTGTTGGCGAATGTGCTTTTATCGTTCCATTGGGAAACGACACCGCGATAGAGTGTTTGCGACGCATAGTTTGAGGTGAGGGCTTCCACCGTGGTGATGACGGTTTTGCCGCCCACGACCGCGACGGAGGCGACCGTGTAGGTATCCGCACCCAGCGGGTCGGATGCCAATGCCGTACCACCCGCGCCGATGCGGATGCGTGAACCGACACGGTAAATCGCTGTGCCATCCGTATTCACGGTGGATGTCACTGTGTTGCTACCAGCCACGCCGGTATAAGTCTCCGCTGCGGTGTTATAGTAGGTCAGCTGAATCTTGGAGCGGTCGTTCGGGTCAAGCCACATGGCGAGACCGTTGGCGAGGTTGATGCTCGTGCCGTCGGTGGATGTGAAGGTGGGGTTCACATTCCCATAAATGGCGATATTGGTCGGGTCGAGCAGGTATTGGCCTTTATTCCCTTTGGATGCGGTGAGGTCCACGAACCCCTGCGCATCGAGATATTTCTTGCCGGATGTCTCGACAAACCCGCCGTTACCGCCCTGTGCGCCACCACGCCCGAAAATATTGCCGTGGAATTCCGTCGTGTCGTCACTCCACACGATGGTACGCCCACCGTCGCCGTTCGTCACCGCGTCATTGGCGATGATGGCGTCTTTGCCGACGGCGGTCATGATTGCGGTCGCGGTCGTGCCCGTACCCAGATAATCCCCGCCGATTTTGATGTCGCCACCACCCGTGTCGCCGGATGCGTCGATGAATGCGCCATCGTTGATGGCCACGTAATCACCCGTGATTTCAACGGAGCCGCCCTTCTCGCCCGTCTTCCGGCCGGATGCATTCACCACGCCATCAACGAGCACCACGCTTTCGCCGCTTTTCTTGCCCTTTTTAGCGGCGTCATTACCTTTCACGGCATTGCTGCCTTCTGCGGAGATGATGATCTTACCGTTCTTCTGCGCCACGGATGTAGCGTTCAGGCTGCCGGAAGCCAATATGAGGCTGTTCACCACTTCGCGGCCTGCGGCGGCGGTGAGTTGTATCGTCCCTCCCGCGGCGGCGATGGCGCCCGCGTTGGCGACCACCTGCTGTTTTACCGCATCGGAGACTTCGAGGTTGATGATGCCGTTGCCCGCCAAATCCAGCGTATAGGTATCGCCGGAAGCCAGTTGCACCTTGCCGAGCTTGGCGTTGATGACCCCGCTGTTGATGGCGTTCGGCGCGACCAGCCCCACCAATCCGGCATCCTTCGCGCTGATGGTACCCGCGTTGACGACCGCCGCATTCGGGTTGCCGCCCGCTTTGAAGTCCAGTTTACCCGCCGCGAAATCCGCGTCGCGGATGGTGCTGGTCGTGGCGACGATGCCGTTCACATCCACCTGCGACGTGCCGGAGAACATCACCCCGTTGGGGTTCAGCAGCACGATATTGCCATTGGCCGAGATTTTGCCCTGAATGGTCGTCGGATTCACGCTGTTGACGCGGTTGACGGTCAGCGACGATGCCGAAGGCTGGATGAATTTCGCCGCTTCATCGGGCGCAAGGTCGAACCCGCGCCAGTCGATGAGCGCGCGGTCACTGGTCTGTTTGATGGTGGTGAGCTTGTCGGTCTGGGTGATATTCGCCGCACCTTGGGTGACGCTTCCGCCCTCCAGAGCCGCAGCCGCCTGCGAATGCAGGGCGAGGTAAGGCGCAGCCGCACAGGTCAGCAATAGCAAGGCCTTAATGAACAGCGGCTTTCTCAGAATTCTCGTCCCTACTTGGGTTGTGCATCACCCATTATACAACGAGAAGTGGCTTTGGGAAGGGAAAAACGATGAATTTCAATTCGATATGCGCGAAATCTCAGCCATCCGCACGGGCGATTCGGATAATCTTGCCGTCGTCACTATCGGTGAGGATGTATAAATGCCCATCCGGCGCTTGCCGCACATCGCGGATGCGCTCGCCCAACTCCGCCTCCAGCAGCCGTTCTTCACCGCGGATTTCCGTGCCATCGACGGTTAAACGCACCAGTGCCTGCCCTGCCAGCGCACCGACGAAAAGGCTACCCTTCCACTGGGGGTATATATTCCCCGAATAGATCACCATGCCTGACGGCGCGATGGAGGGATCCCAATAGAATAAGGGGGCTTCCATACCCTCCTGCGCGGTCATGCCCTCGCCCACTTTCGTCAAATCATAGTTCCTGCCGAAGCTGACGACCGGCCAGCCGTAATTCTTTCCGGCGGCGATTTCGTTTATCTCGTCTCCCCCGCGTGGGCCATGCTCATGAATCCACAGGGTATCGCGCTCGGCGTTCCATGTCGCGCCCTGCATATTGCGATGCCCCAGCGACCAGACTTCCGGCAACGCATCGGCGGTTTCCACGAAAGGGTTATCCTTCGGCACGCTGCCATCCGTATGGATGCGCACCACCTTGCCCATATGGTTATCCAGCCCCTGCACTTTATCGCGATGATCCCAACGGTCGCCCGTGGTCACGAACAGATGCCCCTGCGGCGACAGTACCAGCCGCGAACCCCAATGGTTATCGCCCTTCACCTTCGGTTGCTGGCGGAAGATGACCTGCACCTCCTCCAAACGGTTGCCGTTCAGCACGGCGGAAGCCACCGCCGTTCCGGCTTTTCCTTCGCCGTCCGGTTCGGCATAGCTGAAGAAGATGCGGCGGGATTGGGCGTAGTCCTTATCCACAATCACATCCAGCAGTCCGGCCTGCCCTGATGCATGCACCTCAGGAAGGCCGCTGACGGGTGGTGACAACGCCCCCTCGCGGGAAACGATGCGTAATCTGCCGGGGCGTTCGGTGACGAGGATGCGACCATCGGGCATGAAGGCCATGCTCCACGGATTCTCCAACCCGCTGGCGACCGTATCGAGGCGGATGCCCACTTCGACGTTCTTCACGGGGGTATAGCCATCACTGGGAGTGAATCCACGCAGGGCGACCCAGACTCCGGCAAGGGATAAGAAGAACACGGCTCCGACCGGAATAATCACACGATGCATGCTCTGTACTCCTTGCCCTTGTTTTAACGTCCAGTCAGGACATGAATTGTTCCTTGATCATCCGCTCTTCAAGGTCATGATCGGAATCGAACAGCACCGTCAAACCGATATCGCGCTGCTCGTTGATGAGCACCGATGCCACATCGGTGATTTCGGTGAAATCCGCCACGGCGTTGACGGGGCGTTTCTCCGGGTCGAGAATCTCTAAGAAAATGCTCGCGTCATGCGGCAAAAGCGCGCCTTTCCAGCGGCGGGGGCGGAAGGGGCTGATGGGCGTCAGCGCGACGATATTCGCCCCCAGCGGAATAATCGGGCCACCTGCGGAGAAGTTATAGGCGCTGCTTCCGGCGGGGGTGGCGGCGAGGATACCGTCTGCCACCATCTCGCGGATGCGCACCACATGGTTCACGGTCACGCGGATGCGCGCCGCCTGTCGGCTGGAGCGCAGCAATGCGACTTCGTTCAGCGCAAGCAGCTCCATCTGCTTGCCCTTCACCGTCTCCACGAACATGCGCAGCGGATGCAGGCGCACGGAACGCGCCCGTTCCAGCCGCTCCACTAAAGCGGCGGGGTCATAGCTGTTCATCAGGAAGCCCACCGTGCCGCAGTTCATGCCATAGAATTGCAGGTTGCGCGCGCCGATGTATTTGTGCATCACTTGCAGCATGAAGCCGTCCCCGCCCAGCACCACCAGCACATCGGCCTGACCACGGATATAGCGTTTATCGACGAAATCATGCTGCTTCGCCAATTCGTGATAGGCCTGCATGGCTTTCTCCGAAGAGGAATCGGCGATACAGGCGATGCGCAGAGAAGATTCGATCGGAGTGCTTTTCGGTCTTGCCATATTCAGTAACCCGTTTAGGCTGGGGGGATTCTAGCAGTGAAGGATTCCGCCTAAATTATGCCAGTTTATCGGCACATACAAGCTCTGGTTAAGCGCAGCACCGATAATTTCCCCGTCGGGTCGTTATTATTCCCCCGCCACGCCCGCAAGGAAATCCTGCATTTCTATGCCTTTGCGCGCAATGCCGACAACATCGCCGACCACGAACACATACAGCCCGAAGAGAAGCTGCGCCTGCTGGAGAATCTCCGCATCGCGCTGGGCAGCGGCAACCTCCGCATCGCACCAGATTGGGCGAAAGCCCATATCGCAGACGTGGACAAAGGCAAGACCAGCGCCAAGCACGGCCTCGCCCTCATCTCTGCCTTCATGCAGGACGTGCGGCAATCCCGCTATGTCACCTATGATGACCTGGTGGATTACAGCCAGCGTTCTGCCGTGCCTGTAGGCCGTGTTGTGCTGGAACTGTGTGGAGAGAAAAACGCCAACCTCCCCGCGGCGGATGCCCTCTGCATCGTGCTGCAACTGCTGAACCACCTGCGCGATTGCGGCAAGGATTACCGCGAGTTGAACCGCATCTACCTGCCCTCCTCTTGGCTCTATCAATGCAGCGCGCGCGAGAAGGACTTGGGCGCAGACCGCAGCACCGATGCCCTGCGCGGAGTGTACCGCCTCTATCTGGCGGAATGCGCCCTGCTGCTGGCGAAAGCCGCACCGCTCATCCACAGCATCCAAAGCCCGCGCCTGAAAATGGAGCTCTCGCTCACCTTCGAATTGGCGATGGGGCTTTATCAACGCCTCCGCGATGGCGACCCCCTCGCCGAGCGCATCACCCTGCCCGTCTGGAGCTGGCCGCTTTACCTCTTCAAAGGCATCCGGCGTTTATGGTGAGTGCATCCCCTTCATCCCAAGGCAGCTCCTTCCGCCTGCCGATGCTGCTGCTTCCCGCCAGCAAGCGAGACGACCTGCAAACCCTCTATGGGTTTTGCCGCGCCGTGGATGATGCGGTGGACGATGCCGCGACACCTGAACAGGCTCTGGCGAACATCGCCTTCTGGGAACACGCTTCCCGCGCCATTTTCGACGATACTCTACCCGTGGAGCATTCGCTCATCGGGCAGATGCGCGCGGCACACCATCGGCGCGGTTTCAAGCCGGAACACATTGCAGGATTACTGGCCTCCATGCGGATGGACGCGGAAGGGCGGATGCTCCATCCATCCCTCGCCCTATTGAAGGAATATTGCTATGGCGCAGCCTCCTGCGTGGGGCTGCTTTCCATGCGTATCTTTGGGGTCGCGGGCGAGGATGCCGATGCCTTCGCCTATAACCTCGGCATGGCCATGCAGATGACCAATATCCTGCGTGATATAGAGGTGGATGCACGCAACGGGCGCGTCTATCTGCCGGAAAGCATGAATTTCTATGCGCTCCACGCCTATGCCACCGTCTTCTACGCCGCCGCCTTCGACCACAGCCGCAAGCTGCCCTCGCGGCGCATCGCCCCCGCCCTCGCCATGCGCGATGTCTATGCCGCCTACCACCGTCATCTGGAACTAAACGGCTTCCAGCCTCCGGCGGATGGCAGGATTACCTTGGGATTCGGGGAAAAACTCCGCATCGGCGCGCGCGCGTTCGGCTATCTTATAAGCCGTTAGTTACCTAACATTTTGCCTAATCAAGGCAATGATGTAGGCAAGGTTATCGATTTCACGGCCTTGCTGACGCTGCAGCACCTTCTCCACCACTTTATTGGCGAAATGGATGGTGCCGGGCGTGGTTTCGCCGCCCTGCTCGCTGATTTCATGCATCACCGTCAGCACGAGGCGGCACGCGTCGAACATGCTGTCCGGCAGCCCCGCCTTCTGATAGAGCGAGCGGAAGCCCAAATCACCCTTATCGCGGATGAGCTTGCGGGCGTTGGGTAGCGGAATCCCCGCCATCCGCGCGAGGCTCGCTTCGAAGAAGTTGAAGTTACCACGGCAGAGCGACGTCAGGATGATGCTCGGCGTCAGGCGGTCGGCCTCGAACAACTGCTGCACCAGCGCGAGCACGGCCTCTTCATCGCGGGTCGTGTCCAGCAGTTTCAGGGTCATCCCTTCGCGGGCGCGGGCAGCCTCGCGCTCGACACGCTCCGCCACTTCCTTATACTGGCTCTTCAGCTGGTTCGCCACCGAATCGGACACGATGCTCAGCAAGTTCTCCACCACCGTCACGGGCAGGTTCGCGCGCTGCACCACATAGCTCACCACTTCCTGACTCGCGCCATGGTCCTCGATGATCTTATGCATGCTGTGTTCGGAGATATT
>VGDC01000109.1 GCA_016869895.1 Alphaproteobacteria bacterium | reverse complement strand
GCCGCGCCGATGTGACCAAATATTTCCCGCTCATCGATGTGGTCGCCTTCAGCAGCATCTCCGAAGCGCAGCCGCTGGTGGTGCTGGAAGCGGGTGCAGCGGGCATCCCCGTCGTGTCCACCGATGTGGGCGCGGTGCGTGAAATGCTCCATGGTAGCCGCGAAGAAGAGCCTGCGCTGGGCGAAGGCGGCATCGTCGTGCCTCCCGCCAACCCGACCGCACTGGCCGACGGCATCTACACCCTGCTGACCGACCGCGCACGCTATGCCAGCTGCTCGGAAGCGCTCAAAGCACGCGTCAACACCTACTATCACAAACGTGACCAGCACGCGTCCTACCGCGAGCTGTACCACACCTTCATCGACCGGGGACATGCATAATGGCTGGTATCGGCTTCACCCTTAAACGCCTCGCGGAACGCGACAACATCATCGGCGTGCTCGGCGCATTCAGCCACGGCACCGTCGCCGCCGCTGGCCCATGGCTCTTCACGGTCGTGGCATTGGCGGGCATCGTCCTGCTTTTCCCCGGCAGCTATAACTCCGAGGATGTGCTGAACTTCCGCGAGACCATCGTCTATAACTTCTCGCTGACGCTGATGTTCTCCGGCCCTGTGTATCTCGTGGTGACGCGCTATCTGGCCGACTCCATCCACCGCCAGCGGGTGACGCTCGCGCCCACGGTGCTGCTGCAAAGCATGGCGCTTTTGACCGTAGTGCTAATTCCTGTCGGGCTGTGGTTCTACTTCGTCTTCATCGAGCTGCCCTTCGCCTTCCGCCTGATGGCTTATGGAAACCTCATCATCACGGGTGTCACGTGGCTTCTGGGCGTCTTCGTCCTCGCGCTGAAAGACTACATGGCCGTTTCCCGCAGCTTCTTCATCGGCATGGTGCTGGCATTCCTGCTGGCGCAGGTGTTCAAGACCGACCACGGCGGCCTCGGCATGCTCATCGGTTTCTCTATCGGTCAGGCCTATATCCTCTTCGCCCTCATCGGCAAGGTGCTGGCCGAATACCCCTTCAAGCTGGCATCCAACCCCACCAAGCTGCACCTGTATTATAAACGCTACTGGCAGATGATCTTCGCGGGTTTCTTCTATAACGCCGCCATCTGGATCGACAAATGGATCATGTGGTTCTTCGCGCCGGAAGCCAGCCGTCTGGAAAGCGGATTCCGCTATTTCTCGCTGTATGATAACGCGACCTTCCTCGCCCTGTTGACCATCCTTCCCGCCATCGGCCTGTTCATCTTCAGCGTGGAGACCAACTTCTTCGTGCGTTACCAGCGTTTCTACTATGACATTCTGGAGCACAAGACCCTGAGCGTCATCCGCGAGAACCACGCCAAGCTCATCGGCTCCATCAAGGAAAGCGCGCGCAACTTCATCGTGCTTCAGGGCAGCATCACGGTGCTGGCCATCCTGCTGGCGGCGAAGCTGTTCGAGGTCTTCGATGTCAGCTTCCAGGAATTGTCCATCTTCCGCATCACCACGCTGGGCGCGTTCTTCCACGCGTTGATGCTCTTCGCGGTCATCATCCTGTCCTATTTCGACTGCCGCAAAGCCTTCATGTGGCTGCACGGATACTTCTTCTTCACGAACTCCGTGTTCACCTTCATGACCATCCATCTGGGCTTCCCCTTCTATGGATACGGTTATTTCCTTTCGGCGTTGAGCACGTTCATCCTCGCGGCATTCTTCCTGTTCAACCATGTGAAGAACCTGCCTTACCACGCGTTCATCACCAGCAATAACTCGCTCCGCCCTGCCTTCGAAGGATTGAAGGACGAGTAAGCATTCCCATGCACAACAAAAAAGGCGGCTCCGCAAAGAGCCGCCTTTTTTGTTTGGTTGAACCCGCTCATTTCACCATCGGTAAGTGCAATCCCTTTTCCTTCGCGCAGTCGATGGCGATGTCGTATCCCGCATCGGCGTGACGCATCACGCCGGTGGCGGGGTCGTTGGTCAGCACGCGCTCCAAGCGTTTGGCGGCATCTTCCGTACCATCGGCCACGATGACCATGCCGCTATGCTGGGAATAACCCATGCCCACGCCGCCGCCATGATGGAGCGACACCCATGTCGCGCCGCCAGCGGTGTTGAGAAGCGCGTTCAATAGCGGCCAGTCGGACACGGCATCCGAACCGTCCTGCATGGCTTCGGTTTCGCGGTTCGGTGACGCGACCGAGCCGGAATCCAAGTGGTCACGGCCGATGACCACAGGGGCTTTCAGCTCGCCGTTCTTCACCATTTCGTTGAAGGCGAGACCCAGCTTCGCGCGGTCGCCCAAGCCCACCCAACAGATACGCGCCGGAACGCCTTGGAACTGGATGCGCTCTTTCGCCATATCCAGCCAGTTATGCAGATGTTTGTCATGCGGCAGCAGCTCTTTCACCTTCGCATCGGTCTTGTAGATGTCCTCAGGATCACCCGACAACGCCGCCCAGCGGAACGGGCCGATGCCACGGCAGAAGAGCGGGCGTATGTAGGCCGGCACGAAACCGGGGAAATCGAAAGCGTTGGTCACGCCGACATCTTCCGCCATGGCGCGGATGTTGTTGCCGTAATCGAAAGTGGGGATGCCTTGTTTCTGGAAATCCAGCATCGCCTGCACCTGCAAGGCCATCGATTCTTTCGCCTTCTGCACCAGTGCTTCGGGGTCTTTGGCGCGCAGTTCCGCCGCCTGTGCCAGCGTGAAGCCGGCGGGAAGATAGCCGTTCAGCGGGTCATGGGCGGAGGTCTGGTCAGTCACCGCATCGGGGCGGATGCCACGTTTGACGAGTTCGGGGAAGACTTCAGCCGCATTGCCGAGCAGCCCCACGGAGATGGGCTTCGTCGCGTTCTGCACCCAGTTCAGCGCTTCATCAAGGGAGCTAGTCATTTTGTCGAGGTAACGGGTTTGCAGGCGTTTTTCGATGCGGGTGGCATCGCAATCCACCGCCAGCATGGATGCCCCAGCCATAGTCGCGGCCAGCGGCTGCGCACCGCCCATGCCGCCCAGACCGCCCGTGAGAATCCATTTGCCGGAAAGATCGCCGTTATAATGGCGGCGCCCCATCTCCACGAAAGTCTCATAGGTTCCCTGCACGATGCCCTGCGTGCCGATGTAAATCCATGAACCGGCGGTCATCTGCCCGTACATGGCGAGGCCTTTTTTATCCAACTCGCGGAAATGCTCCCAATTCGCCCAGTTCGGAACTAGGTTGGAATTCGCGATGAGTACACGCGGCGAGTCTTTATGCGTCTTGAACACGCCGACGGGCTTGCCGGACTGCACCAGCAAGGTCTCGTCTTCGTCCAGATTCGTGAGCGTCTCGACGATGGCATCGTAGCATTCCCAGTTGCGCGCGGCTTTGCCGATGCCGCCGTAGACCACGAGGTTATCGGGATGTTCGGCCACGTCAGGGTCGAGGTTGTTCATCAACATCCGCAAAGGAGCTTCGGTAAGCCAGGATTTGGCGGAAAGCTGGGTGCCCTTCGCCGCGCGAATCACGCGGGAATTGTGTGTTTTATGGGACAAGTTATTGACGCTCATGCATAACCTCTTCATTTTTCTTGGTCATTTTTTTAGATTGCGCTACACTACACTAACTCTTATGGCACTGTAAACTCCAAGGAACCCAGCATGGAGCTGTACCATTACTATCCCGGCACTACACCGGTGATTGTCAATATTCCCCATGCGGGAACGCACGTGCCGCCGCAGCTGAAGGCGCGCTTCACACCTGAAGCCCAATCCCTCCCCGATACCGACTGGCACGTGGAGCGGCTCTATGCCTTTGTGCGGGACACAGGCGCGCATCTGCTGGTGGCGCAGAATTCCCGCTATATGGTCGACCTGAACCGCAACAAAGCAGCAGAGACGCTATATCCCGGCCAATTCAACACCGAGGTCGTGCCGCTGCATACCTTCGACGGAAAGCCCATCTATCTCAAAGGCGAAGAGCCGGACGCGCGCGAAGTGCAGGAGCGCATCGCCGCGTATTGGCAGCCCTATCACAACAAACTCCAGAAAGTGCTGGCGGGTACTATCGAGAAATATGGTCGTGCCGTGTTGTTGGACGCCCATTCCATCCGCTCTGAAGTGCCGCAGCTATTCGAGGGTGTATTGCCGAGTTTAAGCATCGGCACATCGGGGGGGGAAACCGCCGCCGCCGACCTGACCGAGAAAGTGCTGGGCGTCTGCGAAGCCAGCCCCTATTCCACCGTGCTGAACGGGCGATTCAAAGGCGGATACATCACCCGAAACTATGGCAAGCCCGACATCGGCAGCCATGTCATCCAGCTGGAGATGGCGCAGAAGGACTATATGCACGAGGGCGAACCCTTCGAATATGCACCCGCCAAGGCCGCGCAGATGCAGAGACTCGTGCTGAAACCTCTGGTGGAGAAGCTTATCCACTGGGCGATGCACTGACATATGACTTTTTAATGCGCCGGTGAGGCTTAATGGGGAAGCAACCATTAAGAAAGGGCTCTTCCCATGGGCGATTACGGACTTTTCGGACTCATCATCCTCGCACTCGACATCTACGCTATCTGGAACATCCTGAAGGAGAACTGGAGCGGCCTGAAGAAGGTCGTGTGGATCGTGGTCGTGCTGGCCTTCCCCATAGTGGGCATGGCGGTGTACTTCCTCATCGGGCGTGACAAAAAGGCTTAATCCGCTTCGGCTGGCAGCTTCGGCAGCTCACCAGCGGAAAATGCACAATCCGACTGGATGAATGCATCCGCCTGCTCCGCCACCTTGCTGCGAACACCCGCATTCGGTTTCACATCCGCCGCTTTCAGCTTGCCCTCGCGCACCAATAGTTGCGCGATGTGCGGGCTGTTCGCGCGGAAGGCCGTGCGGATTTCGCGGTAAACCGCCGTGTAGGGGTGGCTGCAAAGGGCTTCTTTCTCGGCAAGTTTCAGCACGGCTTTCGCCGCATCGTCCATCAGATGCCAATAATAGGCCGCCGCCAGACCTTCGGGCAGCGGTTGCTGTTGCACGTCCTTGGCTTTCTCCTGCACTTCGCGGCTTTGGGCAAGGCGGATATCCAGCGATTTCTGCCCATCTGCAGGGAGCACATAGAACAGATAATCCGCATAGGCCTGCGCACCAATGATGTCATCATATCCCGATACGGTTTGATAAGCGGCAGCTTGCAGAGGTTTCAGCGCATCCCCCATACCGACACGCCCTAGCAGAAAGCGCAGGTTGGCATAATAATTCAGGCCGATAAGCCCAGCGCGGCGGTCTTCCTTCGGCACGGCGCGTTGCGCATCCACAAAAGGCACGGCCAGCAGCGCGAGGATTCCAAGTGCCGCGAAAAAAGCGCAAAGGCGCAGAAAAAGCTTCATGTGCGTTGCCCAGCATAGACGCGCGAGGATAACGGGTTCGCGCCGATACGATAGGGCAATTCCGCCAGATCGCTGACGTTCCACACGGCGAAATCCGCCACTTTGCCGATGGTCAAACTGCCCAGCTGCTCCTCTGCGCCCAAGGCCTTGGCGGCATGGCGGGTCACGCCCAGCAGCGCTTCGGAAATGGTCAGGCCGAAGCAGGTGCTGGCCATGTTCAGGGTCAAGAGCAAAGTCTCGATGGGCGCGGTGCCGGGGTTGGAATCCGTCGCCACCGCCATCGCCACGCCATGCTCGCGCATGAGGTCAATCGGCGGTTTCTGGGTTTCGCGCAGGAAATAGAACGCCGCAGGGAGCAGCGTGCCGACCGTTCCCGCAGCGGCCATGGCTTTCACCCCCGCTTCATCAAGGTATTCGATATGGTCAGCGGAAAGGCCGCCGAATTCTGCGACCAACTCTGCCCCATGCTGATTGGAAAGCTGCTCGGCGTGGAGCTTCACGGGCAGTTTATGGCGGCGCGCTGCTTCGAACACACGGCGCATCTGCGCATTGGAGAAGGCGAGATGCTCGCAGAATCCGTCCACCGCATCCACCAGCCCTTCCTCGACGGCGGCGGGCAGCATCTCTTCGCAGATATGGGTGATGTAATCATCCGCACGGCCTGAAAATTCCGGCGGCAGGGCATGGGCGGCCAAGAAACTGGTGCGGATGCGCACCTTCTGCCATTCGCCCAATCGCCGCGCCACGCGCAGCATCTTCAACTCGTTCTTGGTGTCCAGCCCATAGCCGGATTTGATTTCGATGGTCGTCACTCCCTCGCCCATCAACCGCTCTAATCGCGGCATGGTCTGCTCGATGAGCGCATCCTCGCTGGCAGCGCGAGTGGCGGACACAGTGGACATGATGCCCCCGCCGGATGCGGCGATTTCGGCGTAGCTTTCGCCTGCCAAGCGGCGTGCGAATTCCTTGGCGCGGTTGCCCGCATAGACGAGATGGGTGTGCGAATCGATGAGGCCGGGGGTCAGCCATTTGCTTTTGCAATCATGCACCTGCGCGTGTTCTAAGCCAGACTGGTTGCGCAAGTCGGACATCGGCCCCACCCAGACGATGCGCCCGTCCTTCACGGCCACCGCGCCATCGCGGAACAGGCCGAGGGGGTTTTCCGGCGTGGATTCCATCGTCGCCAGATGGGCATTGATCCACACCGCGTCCCATTCGTTGCTGTTTTCACTTGGCTGTTGCATGGGGCGACCCTTCCCTTATGATTCATGCCATTAAAGCATCGGATGCACATTAAAGAGTAATACGGAAATGCACAACCCTTCGGAATTCTCCCTCGCCGCGCGCCACTTGCTCACTACCA
>VGDC01000108.1 GCA_016869895.1 Alphaproteobacteria bacterium | reverse complement strand
AAGACGGACAGGGGTGAGGGCGCAGAGAGCGTCTCATCCAAAAAATCCGTCTATGTGAAGAAAGCCGTCCGTTTCAACGGGAAGCAGGCGCTTCGTATGGCCTGACAAGCAACGTATCCATTTTGGCTTCCGCTCCCTTTGGAGCTAAGCTAGGCAGTGGGATTTCCCTCATGCTGCCTCTAAAACTCACACCACCTTATGTGGCGAAGGTGCTGCTTTATACTGCATTGCGGCGATGAAGTCAATAGAATCCGCTCGAATCCTTGGCGAACGCAAGCTAAGATATGAAGTGAATTGAGTGGGATTTTGCGCTCCAACCGTGAGTTGTATTTATGTTGCAGTTTAGAATCCTTTCAGCCAATATGGCGACAAGATGAACAAGACACCTGCATACGGCTATGCATAATTTCGTGATTCATAACATGTGGTTGATAGACCTGCTGCTGATTCTCGGCGTGCTGTCCTTCACCATCATGGTCTATCTGGCAGTGAAGCTGCGCAGTTCGCGCGACCGCTTCTCCCTTATCGTCGACCACGCGCCGGTCATCATCTGGGCGATGGACGCGGATAACCGCCCCATCTTCGTCAACCGCGCCTGGCGCGAGCTGACCGGTGACGAAAACCCCGATTCCGTATGGGATAACCATTTCCACCCGAACGACAGATCCTATATCTACGAACTGCTTGCTACCCAGACCAGAGGGGAGGAGAAGAAGCGATTCAGCCATTCCTTCCGCCTTAAAGGTAGCGATGGTGACTTCCGCTGGATGCAGAACGTGGCTGTGCCGCTGAATGACGAGCAGGGGAAGTTCCAAGGCTATGTGGGGGTATGCTTCGACATCAGCGAAGAGAAACGCGCGTTGGAGATGGCCGTTCAGGAAAAGGTGTTCAGCCAAGCCATCATGAACGCCATCAGCGATCCGGTACTCGTGAAGGATGGGCAGAGAAGGGTCATCGGCGGCAATCAGGCCTTCTGGAAGATGCTGGGCAAAAGCAGCGACGAGGTGCTGAGCACTACCGCCGCGGAAACTTTCACGGAAGAAGCGCGCCAGAAATTCTGGGAGATGGACGACGCGGTCATACAGGGCGGCAAGACCATTATTTATGAAGAAGACTTGAATTGGGCCGATGGCACGCCCTTCGTCGCCATGACCACGAAATCACCCTTCATCATGCCGGATGGTACAGTGGGCTTGGTGGCGGTGGTGCGCGACATCAGCGAGATGCGGCAGGCGTTCAATAAAGCCTTGAGCGAAAAAGCATTCAGCCAGACCATCATGAATGCCATCAGCGATCCCATTATCGTAAAAGACAGTCAGCATCGTACCGTCGCAGGCAATGATGCGTTTTGGTCTGCATTAGGCAAGTCGCCTGAGGAAGTCATCGGCGCGATGCATGACATGTCGCATCCTGAAGAAGAGCGCAGAATCTTTTGGGAAGTGGATGATTTGGTTATCCGCTCGAATAAACCTGTCATCAACGAAGAAGTCGTGACCTGGCCGGATGGACGTACCATCACCGCGAAAACCACGAAATCGCCTGTTACGCTCCCGAATGGTGAAAAGGGTGTGGTCGCGGTGGTGCAGGACATCACCGAGCTGAAAGAGGCGCTCGATAAAGCGGTGCAGGAGCAGAATTTCAGCCAGACATTGCTGAACGCTATCTCCGATCCGATTTTCGTGAAGGACTCGATGCATCGCTATGTACTGGCGAACGAATCTTTCTGGGCATTGATGGAGGGGCCGAAGGAGCAATATCTCGGCAAGGACGAACGCGGGGTCTTCGCGGATGAATTGGTCGATAAATTCTGGGAGGATGACCTAGTGGTTATGACCACTAGGAAACCGCAGACCTTCGAGAATAATGTCGTTTGGAAAGACGGTAAATCGCTTATCACCCATAGCCATAAATCTCCGTTCACTTTCCCCGATGGCAGCGTGGGTTTGGTAGCCATTGTGCAGGATGTCACCGAGAAGAAGAAGGTCGAGACGGAACTGCAACGCCACCGCCATCACTTGCAGGAGCTGGTCGAGGAGAAGACGCTGGAAATGCGCGAGGCCAAGGAAGAGGCGGAGCGCGCGAATAAGGCGAAATCGCAGTTCCTCGCGAACATGTCCCACGAGTTGCGCACGCCCATGCATGCCATCCTCGCCTTCGCGCGGCAGGCGCACAAGCGCAGCGAAACCAATAAAGATGACAGGCTACTGACCATGCTGCACAATATTCAGACGAGCGGCAAGCGTTTGCTGGATTTGTTGAACGACTTGCTCGATCTGTCCAAGCTGGAAGCTGGCAAGATGAGCTTCCATATGTTCCGCAATGACATCCTCCCCGTGCTGAAGGGCGCGATAGAAGAGCTGGAGCCACTATTACAGGCGAAGCTCATCGAGGTCGAATTGAAGGTGGGCGACGCGCAAACCATCCTGACTTTTGATAGCAAATTGCTCACAATGGCATTCATCAACCTTTTGTCTAATGCGATTAAATTCTCGCCGGAGCGCTCGACCATTCACATCAGTTTGGAGAAGGGCACTTTGGTGGATGCGGAAGGCGCAAAACGTAAGGCACTGGTGTGCGCCATACGTGATGAGGGCATCGGCATCGCGCCCGACGAGCTGGAGAAGGTATTTGATAAGTTCATTCAGGGCAGTAAAACCAAATCTGGCGCAGGAGGGACGGGGCTTGGGCTTTCCATCACCCGTCAGATCGTGGAGGCGCATCAAGGGCAAATCTATGCCACGAGCCAGCCTCAGCAGGGGGCTTGCTTCCATGTGGTTTTACCGTATGATTTAAGTGAGGAATCAGGCGAAGGATAAGCGCTATGGCAGATAAAGACAAAAAAATAAAAGTGCTGGCGGTGGACGATGAGGTGTTCAACCTCGACATTCTGCAAACCGACTTGGAAGATGCCGGATTCGAGGTGTCGCGCGCTGAGGACGGCGTTTCGGCACTCGAAGCACTGGAGAAGGACGCGAGTATCAATGTGGTGCTGCTTGATCGCATGATGCCCCGCATGGACGGAATGGAGGCCCTGCGCCGCATCAAGGCCGAGCCACGCTGGCGCGATATTCCCGTCATCATGCAGACCGCCGCCGCCCAGAGCCATCAGGTGGAAGAGGGCATCAAGGCCGGTGCCTATTATTACCTCGCCAAACCTTACGACGAACAGATGCTCATCGGCATCATCCGCGCGGCGCTGAATGAATCCCAGAATTTCATCCAGATGCGCGAGGAAGTGCGCAAGCACCGTAATGTGCTCGGCCTCATCGATAAGGCCAGCTTCCGCTTCCGCACGCTGGAAGAGGCGAAGAACGTCGCCTATTACATCGCCAGCTGCTGTCCCGATCCGGAGAATACGGTTTTCGGCCTCAGCGAGCTGATGATCAACGCGGTGGAGCATGGCAACCTTGGCATCACCTATGCCGAAAAAACCAAACTGGTGCTGGAAGGTGGCTGGGAAGCGGAGGTCTCCCGCCGTCTGAAAGAGCCGGAGAATCTCGAAAAATACGCAACGCTTTCTTTCGAACTTGCCAACGGTGAGGTGGTCATCCGCATTGAGGACAAAGGCAAAGGATTCGACTGGAAGGAATACATTGAATTCAGCCCCCATCGCCTGACCCACCCGCACGGGCGCGGCATCGCCATGGCGAAGTCCATGTGCTTCTCCAGCCTTGAGTTCGCAGGGAACGGCAGCGAAGTCACCTGCACCATACCGCTGAAGAAAACGGCTTAAAAGCAGTTTTAAGCACCGCTTGGCTGTGGTATGAAACGCCATGGGCGATATTTCCGAATCCGTTGAACTGCACATCACGCATCTGGCGACACAGGGCGATGGTGTCGCCATGCATGACGGCCAGCCTGTCTATGTGCCTTATGCACTACCGGATGAGCTGGTGCGCGTGACGCAGCCACATGCGGGCAGGGCGGAATTGCTGGAGGTCATCACGCCTTCTGCGCAGCGCATTCCACCGCCTTGCATACATTTTACCGTTTGTGGTGGCTGCGAACTCCAGCACCTCTCCGAAGAGGCGTATGTGGCCTTCAAACGCGGCATCGCCTTGCAGGTGGCGAAGCGTTTGGGGGTGGATGAGCGGATCGTCGCGCCGCTGATGCGTGTGCCAGCGCAAAGCCGCCGCCGCGCAGAATTCAAAGTGAGTGTGGCGAAGGGTGAGATCGCCATAGGCTTCATGGCCGCGCGCAGCCACGCACTGGTCGATGTGCAGGAATGCCCCGTGGTGGAGCCGATCATCGCCGCCAGTCTGCCTGCATGGCGCGACGTGCTGGCCAGCCTTAAAAGCCCTTCCAACATCAAATCCATCCATATGACCGTGGTGGAAGGCGGATTGAGCATCCTTTTGCAGATTGCGGGGAAATTCAAGCCGAATGACCGCGAGAAACTGGCGGCTTTCGCGAAAGAGCAGGGGTTCATCCGCCTTGCGGAACAGGTGGGAGAAGCGCGGGAGCAGACGGTCATCCACCGTGCCGGAGAGGCGCAGGTGAGATTCGCGGATGTGGCGGTGGATTTGGCGGCTGGCGCATTCCTGCAAGCCACCAAACCCAGCGAGGCAGAGCTGGTGGCGCAGGTCTTAGCGGGGTGCGCAGGCCATGCGCGCGTCATCGACCTCTATTCCGGCTGCGGCACGTTCACTTTCCCGCTGACGAAGGCGAGGCACAGCGTGGATGCCTATGAGGGTTCTTCCGATATGACCAATGCGGGGTTCAACGCCGCCCGCCGCGAAGGGCTTGAGCAGACAGCGCGCTTCACGGCGCGGGATTTGTTCAAATCCCCTCTGAAATCGGCGGAATTAACGCGTTATGATGCGGCGGTGATCAATCCCCCGCGCAACGGCGCTTTGCCGCAGGTGAAAGAGCTTTCGGAGGCTGGCATCGCGCGAATCGTCATGGTCTCTTGCAATCCGGCGACCTTCGAGCGGGACGCGAAACACCTGCTGGAATCCGGTTATCGCCTCGATTCCCTCGTTCCCGTTGACCAATTCCTGTGGTCGCACCATCTCGAGGTGGTCGGTATATTCAGCAAAAACAGCTGATTGCAGAATTGACTTTGCATCCGTATCCAAAAGGATTAAACCGTTTCATCTTCGTCCCACAAGTCAGGTGAGGTTACCCATGGCCGATGTGAAAGCTCTTCTGGATGGTTATCGCCGTTTTTACGGTCGCCATTTCACCCGTCGCGACCCGCTTTTCGACCAACTCGCCACTCGCGGTCAATTCCCCAAGACCTTGATTATCGCCTGTAGCGATTCGCGCGTCGATCCCGCCATCATTCTGGACGCCGACCCAGGCGACATCTTCGTGGTGCGCAACGTGGCGAACCTCGTGCCCCCTTTCGAGACGAACAGCGGCCACCACGGTACTTCCGCGGCCATCGAATTCGCGGTGCGCAACCTGAACGTCAAACATATCATCGTTTTCGGTCATTCCGCCTGCGCGGGCATCGGTGCATTACTGCACGGCGCGCCCCATGACGGCGAAGACAGCTTCATCGGCCGTTGGATGCACATCGCCGACGAGGCGAAGGAACATACGCTACACGTCTGCGGCACGGCGGATCACCCCGATGCACGCCGCGTCTGCGAAGAACAGGCGGTGTTGACGTCCCTCAAGAATCTGCAGACCTTCCCTTGGCTTAAAGCGCGCATGGAGGAGGGGAACCTCAAGCTCCACGGTTGGCATTTCGAGCTGACCACCGGCACGCTTTGCACCTGGAAGGAAGAGGAAGGCGCATTCACGCCGATTCCTGCGGAACTCTGATATTCGCTGCAACGCGAAGAATCCCCTAGCCAAGCACGCATAAAAAGTGTATAAGGGCGCGGAAATTCCCTAAAAACGCCGCGAAGCGGCTTTTGACAAGACGACGCACACGCGCCGCCCCTTTTGTGCCGCGCCAAACAAATCACTGAAATGGAAAGTGTTTTATGACCGAACTTCGTAACATCGCCATCATCGCGCACGTTGACCATGGCAAGACCACCATGATCGACCAGCTCCTGCGCCAGAGCGGTACCTTCCGCGAGAACCAGCGCGTGGAAGAACGCGTGATGGACTCTAACGACCTCGAAAAAGAGCGCGGCATCACCATTCTGGCGAAGTGTACCGCCGTGAAGTGGGGCGACAAGAAAATCAACATCGTCGATACCCCAGGCCACGCCGACTTCGGCGGTGAGGTGGAGCGCGTACTCAGCATGGTGGACGGCGTTCTCCTGCTCGTCGACGCGGCTGAAGGCCCCATGCCGCAGACCAAATTCGTACTCTCCAAAGCACTGGCTCTCGGCCTGCGCCCCATCGTGGTCATCAACAAGATCGACCGTTCCGATGCGCGCCCTGAAGAAGTGCTGGACGAGATTTTCGACCTGTTCGTGGCGCTGGAAGCCAACGAGCAGCAGCTTGATTTCCCCGTGATGTATGCGGTTGGCCGCTCCGGCTGGGCAGTGAAGAACTTGGAAGACGAGAAGAAGGACATGCACGGTCTGTTCGACCTCATCGTGGATTACGTTCCCGCGCCGAAGGTCGACAAGACCACCCCGTTCTCCATGCTCGTCACCATGCTGCAGGGCGACAACTTCCTTGGCCGCGTCCTCACCGGTAAAGTCTATTCCGGCACCGCGAAAGTCGGCCAACAGGTGAAGGTTCTGCGCCTTGACGGCACCGTAGCGCAGCAGGGTCGTCTGACCAAGCTGTTGACCTTCAACGGGGTTGAGCGCGTGCCGACCGA
>VGDC01000107.1 GCA_016869895.1 Alphaproteobacteria bacterium | reverse complement strand
CTTCTTGGAGCATATGACCTTCAAAGGCACGAAGACCCGCAATGCCCGCCAGATAGCCGAGATTTTCGAGGATGTCGGCGCGAGCATCAACGCCTTCACCTCCAACGAACAGACGGTCTATTACGCCCGTTTCCTGCCGAAGGATTTGACGCTGGCGGTAGAGATTTTCGCCGACATCCTGCAACATTCGACCTTCGCGGAAGACGAGCTGGAGCGCGAGCGCGGCGTGATTCTGCAAGAAATCGCCATGCACCACGACCAGCCGGAGGATTTGGTGTTCGACCATTTCCACGCGACCATCTATCCCGACCAGCCGCTGGGGCGCACCATCCTCGGCACGCCGGATCGCATCAGCGCCTTCACCGCCGACGACCTCCGCGCCTATATGGGCAAGCATTACGTGCCTTCGCGCATGGTCATCAGCGCGGCGGGCAAGGTGGATCATGACGAGCTGGTGGATTTGGTGAAATGCCTGTTCACCTATACCGACCCTGGCCAGCCGCAACGCCCGCCTGCTTCGCAGCATATCGGCGGGGATTACCGGCAGGATGCGGATTTCGAGCAGATGCACCTGCTCCTCGGCTTCAAGGGCATCCCCTTCCACCACCCCGATTATTACACCGCGCAGGTCATGGCCACAGCGCTCGGCGGCGGCATGTCGTCGCGCCTGTTCCAAGAAGTGCGCGAGCGGCGCGGATTGGCCTATAGCGTCTATTCCTTCCTGTCGAGCTATGAGGACAACGGCATCTTCGGGGTGTACGCCGCCGCTGCCGAATCCTCCGCCGCAGAGCTGACTCCTGTGATGTGCGGCGAAATCCTGCGCATGGCCGAAGAGGGCATCTCCGAGGAAGAGCTGCAACGCGCCAAGAACCAGCACATCGCCGGATTGCAGATGGTGCGCGAAAGCGTGTCGAGCGTCGCCGAATGGCTGGGTAGGCATTTGCTGGTGTATGGGGAATACCGCCCCGCAGAAGTGCTGCAAAAGGGCTATGAATCGGTCACATTGGAAGACGTGCAGCGCGTGCTGCGCGAGATGCTTTCCGCCGCGCCCGTCACCGTCGCCGCCCTCGGCCCACAGCAAGGCTTGGCGGAATATGACTGCATCCGCGACCTCTTCACATCCTACCAATCCGCCTGATGGCTGATATCACCTTAGATACTTCCGGCCTCAAATGCCCCATGCCCGTGTTGCGCGCGCAGAAAACCCTGCGTGATGCGCCTGCGGGCACCGTGCTCACGCTCATCTCGACGGATGCGGTTTCACTGAAAGAAGTGCCGCTGTTCTGCGAACAGGCGGGCTATGCGCTGGAATCGACCAGCGAAGCGGAGGGGCGATACCTCTTCCGAATCAGAAGCCTTTAATCAGCGATTTCAGACCTTTGAGATCTTCCTTCAGCGTCTCTTTCGCCTTGGAAGGATCCTGCAGCACATTCTCAAGCACATTCTGCACATCGGGCGTGAAGCTGAGTTTATCGAACGTGCCGGAGACCTTCAGCGGGATCGTCAGGCCACGGGTGGCTTCCGCCGTGCGGTCCTGCCCTTCGATGGTGCCCACCAGCGTGGGGCGCAGACGATAATCCACCCGTTTGGTCGGCAGATTCACCGTGCCGTCACCCGTCAGCGTCAGCAGCGGGGCTTTCATGCTCAAATCGTTATTAGATACGATACCTTGCGCGATGGTGAAGGTGGCGGAGAGTTCGGAGAAATCCGTCTTCACGCCGCTGTTGGCCTCACCCCCTTTGCCTAGCAGGTTCTTAGCGTTGCGCACGGTTTCGGCGAGGTTGATGCCCTTGATGGCACCGTCACGCATTTTCAATGAACCATTGCCACCCAGCGCACCTACGAAATCCGCCACGGAAACACCGCGCGTAGTCGTGGAAAGGGTGATGTTCCCTTTGCCTTCCAGCTTGTCGAAGCCGTTCGCTTCTACGAGGAACTTGCCGACGTTGATGTCCGTCAGCGCGGCGTTTTGCGAGATGGAAACGGTTCTGCCATGCGCGGAAAGGGTCAGCGCGAAATTGGCCTTGCCTTCATAGAAATCGAAATCAGGCAGGTTCAGTGCTAATCCGCCGTTCTTCAGGGTAGCAGCCAATGTCAGCGCACCCGCGGTGATGCCGTCATATTTCACGCCGCCGAGTTTCAGCGTCACATCCGCATTCGCGGAATTGAGGAAGCTCGCATCGGCCAGCACGGGCTCGGTGCTCCAGCCATGCTCGTTCACTGCGCCAGACGCAGGGGCGGCTTGCGCTTCCGCTGCTTGTGGCTTGGCGGGGGCGAGCAGGTCATTCACCACCAGCACGCCGGGGCTAGTGAGATTCGCGGTCACGCTGGGTTTCGCGCCACCGATGTTGGCGGAAACGTCACCGTTCAGCTGCAAGCCATCGAGTGTGATGGCGATGCCCTTCGCGCTGGCCTGCGGGTCGGCATATTCCACATTCGCCGCAAAGCTGAATTTGCCTTCACCGTGGATGGATTCCGGCAGGATGACCGTGCCCAGCTGTTTGCCGAGGGCTTTCAGCGAGGCGGATTCGCCCTTCACCGCGCCGCTGGCGAGGATTTTTCCGTCCTTGCCTTGTTGCGCCGTGCCGTTGAAGCTCACATTCGCGTTACCGGCGCTGGCTTCCAGCACCACTTTCGCAGGCGTGCCGTCCAGCCATGCCTTCGGGGAATCGAGGTTCACCGCCGCTTTCAGCGGCACATCCTTGCCGTAAGTCGTCTCCAACGCGATATTGGCGGGAGAGGTCAGGCCGGGAATTTCCGCGCGCAGGTTCAGCTTGGAGAGATTGACGGTCTCTTCTCCGGGCACAGCATAGCTGAATGTGCCGTTGGTGATGCTGAGCGCAGGCAGCTGGAACTGGCTGATGAAGCTTTGGCCTTCTGGTTTTTCAGGGGTCTTGCTGGAGGCTTTCTGTTCTGCTTCGCTGGGGAACTCCCAGTTCGCCTTGCCCTTGGCGTTCTTCTCCAGCGCGATGACGGGGTCGATAAGCTCGAAGCGTTTGACGGAAATCACACCGCTGAGCAAGTCGAACAGACCAAGCGACAGCTGCAATTCCTTCAGCGAAGCCATATCCTTTTCCGCATTCGCGCCGAAATCCTTCGGGTTGCTGATGTGGACATCGCCGAGCGTCAGCTGGATGCGTGGAATGAAGCGGAGCGACACTTCGCCGTTCACCTTCACCGTACGACCCGTTGCGGCTTCCGCCTGTTCGATGATCTGCTTTTTATAGACCTCCACGGGCACGAATTGCGGCGCGATGAGCAGGAATCCAACAAGCACGACGAGCGCGCCGAGGAAGCCGAGAATCAGGCGTTTGGTGAATTTTCCCATGGAAATACCCTTTATTTCTTGGTTTTTTGGCGCAGGTAATGGTCGGCGAGCACACAAGCGAGCATGGCTTCACCCACAGGCACAGCGCGAATGCCCACGCAAGGATCGTGGCGGCCTTTGGTGATGATGGTGGTGTCATTGCCCTGAATGTCGATGGTATCGACCGGATTCAGGATGGAGCTGGTGGGTTTGATGGCGAAGCGCACGCGCACGGGCTGGCCGCTGGAGATGCCGCCTAAGATGCCGCCGGCGTGGTTGGTGGAGAACACAGCTTCGCCATTCTCGCCACGCCGGATTTCATCGGCGTTCTGTTCGCCTTGCAGGCTGGCGACTGCCGCACCATCGCCGATTTCCACGGATTTCACGGCATTGATGCTCATGATGCCTTTGGCGATGTCGGCGTCCAACTTGTCATACACGGGTTCGCCCCATCCGGCGGGCACGCCTTCGGCCACCACTTCAATCATCGCGCCGACGGATGAGCCGTCCTTGCGGATGGCGGAGAGGTAATCCTCCCATTCCTTCGCGGCGAGTGCATCGGGGCACCAGAAAGGATTATTGTGGGTCTCGTGCCAGTCCCAGCGGCTGCGGTCGATGTGCTTCGTGCCCATCTGCACCAATGCGCCTTGGATACGCACGCCATCACCAAGGATTTTGCGGGCGATGGCACCTGCGGCGACGCGCATGGCGGTTTCACGGGCGGAGGAGCGCCCACCGCCGCGATAATCACGGATGCCGTATTTCTGTTGATAGGTGTAATCCGCGTGGCCGGGGCGGAATTTCTGCGAAATATCGCCGTAATCCTTCGAGCGCTGATCTTCGTTATAGATGATGAGCGAAATCGGCGTTCCGGTGGTCACACCTTCGAACACTCCGGAAAGGATCTTGACGGTGTCCGATTCCTTGCGCTGCGTGGTGAACTTGTTCTGCGCAGGTTTGCGCTTGTCGAGCCAGACTTGAATATCCGCTTCGGTCAGGGGAATCAGCGGCGGCACACCATCGACCACGCACCCGATTGCTTCGCCGTGGCTTTCGCCCCAAGTCGTAAACGAAAACGTGTGGCCGAAGCGGTTACCCGTCATATCACAGTACCGAAATATCAGGGGCTTTCGGGTTTTTCATGCCGACGACGTGATAGCCGGAATCCACATGCAGCAATTCGCCCGTGGTGCCGCTGCCCAGCTCGGACAGCAGGAACACGCCCGCGCCGCCGACATCGGCGAGCGTAGTGTTGCGACCCAGCGGGGAGTTGTACTCGTTCCACTTGAGGATATAGCGGAAATCGCCGATGCCGCTTGCTGCCAGCGTTTTCACGGGGCCAGCGGAGATGGCGTTGACGCGCACGCCGAATTCGCCGAGGTCAGCGGCGAGGTAGCGCACGGAAGCTTCCAGTGCGGCTTTGGCGACGCCCATGACGTTATAATGCGGCATCACGCGCTCTGCGCCGAGATAGGACAGGGTGACGAGGCTGCCGCCGTTCTTCATCAGCGGATAGGCGCGTTTGGCGACCGCGGTGAAGGAGAAGCAGGAGATGTTCATGGTCATCAGGAAGTTGTCGAGGGAGGTATCGACGTATTTCCCACGCAGCTCATTCTTATCGGAGAAGCCGATGGCGTGGACGACGAAATCCAGCTGACCCCATTCCTTCTCGATGGCATCGAAGGTCGCGTCGATGCTGGCCATATCGGTCACATCGCAGGGAAGGACGAGGGTAGAGCCGAGGCTTTCCGCCAGCGGGCGCACGCGCTTCTCCAGTGCTTCGCCTTGGAAGGTGAAGGCGATTTCCGCGCCCTGAGCGGCGGCGTATTGCGCCATGCCCCATGCGAGGGATTTGTTGTTGGCGACACCCATGATGAGGCCGCGTTTGCCTTTCAGCAACGTACCGGTGGGAATGGCGGCTTCGATTTCGTCATTCAATTCAGTGGTCATGGAGGTAGCCTTGTCTTGGGTAGGGTTGGTGACTATCAGGATGCCGCCACCATAGGTCAGCAGCGCGGGAAAGACAATATCCGAAGCATATGAAATGCGCCGTTTGTGTCATCTTTGCTTCAGGTGTGGCTTCACTGCATCTTCTGCCAGTTGCCGCTGTCCGTCATGCAGGCGCGACCATATTCGATCTTGGTTTCGTTGCGTGGGCCGGAGCTCAGGTCTTCCGGCTGCGGCTCACCTTCTGCCACGGGTTCGGGCTTGGGCGCTTCCACCGCAGGCAGGGGCGTCACGGTGCGGATGGTGTATTCGCGGCAGGTCTGCACGCCGACATTATAGGTGATGCCGGGGATGACCGTGCCCCAGACTTCCCCCTCTGCCTTGCCCCAGCGGATGGCCTGATTCTCTTTGCCGGATTTGAGCGCATAGGCCCAGACCGTATCGAAATCCTGCCCCATGGCTTCCTTGCTGGTGAGCGGTGCGGAGGTCTGCTGGTTCGCTGGATTGTGCTGCTTGAGTGCCAACGCCCCGAAGACCGCCACCGCGATGAGGATGATGACCACGGTGATGCGGTTGGAGCGGAAAGACTGGGAGGAGTTATTGTTCTTCATTATGGCCATCCCTTATGGTTTGAGGGGGGGGATAATAGAAAAAGGGTGCTGTCCTTGTGGGAGCAGCACCCTTTCGTCTCATGTGGAATTACTCCACGATCTTCCAGGTGCCATCCGGCTGGCGGCAAGCGCGGCCATAGGCGTTCTCGGATTTGCCGCCGACCTTGACGGTCTGGTTGTATTCGCGGCAGTACTGACCGGCGTTGTTCTGGTAGCTGTTGACCGGGGTGATGGTGCCGGAGTTGCCGGAATCCGGATTCTTCCATGCGACAGCCTGACCGGAACGACCCGTCTCAAGCGCGGACTGGGAGGTCTGGTTGTAGTAGTTGATGTCGGCGCGGTCGAGGGACTGGCCGACGCTGCTGCCCAATGCGCCACCCAGCAGGGTGCCGATGGCGATGGCTGCGATCTGGCCTTTGCCGCCACCGATGTTGGAGCCGAGGATCGCACCACCGGCTGCACCGGCGAGCGTGCCTACGCCCTGTTTGCTGACGCCGCCGTCTGCGCGCTGCAGGAAGCCGTCCTGACCGTTCTGCGCACAAGCGGAGAGGAAACTGACCATGACGAGGCCGATGATGATGCGCTTCATAACTCGAAATTCCTTGAATGAGGTTGGCCTAAAGTGGTTGGGTTGGCTGCTTGAACCTGCCTCCGTTTTTGCGGTTTTGCAGGTCTTGCGGCATTTATACGGATTGGTTTCGCAAAACCCCTCGCGCGGGAAAATGCGCCCCTCTCCATGTTCCATGCGAATGTTATTGCATACATCCCAGCAGTTATCAATAGTATAGACGGGTATAAACAAGCCATTGGGACGATGAATCAGCTGGTGAACATACATGCACGCGCCGTGGATGGAAAAGGCGCGAAAATGC
>VGDC01000106.1 GCA_016869895.1 Alphaproteobacteria bacterium | reverse complement strand
GAACCGTGTGGTGGGCGACAGGAAAACCCCTCCCGCGCGGTTGATCGCCAATGCACAGCAAGGCATCGCCGAGATTTTCTTCAGCACCGCCAGCATCCTGCACAACGAAAACCTGAATGAAGAAGCCATCATCTACATCCAGCAGGTGCTGTACCTGAATCCCGATTTCAACGCCGCGAAGCTGATGCGCGGCACGATTCTTGAGGATGGTGGCCGCTTGCAGGAGGCACTTGCGGCCTATGATGCGGTGCCGACTGGCTCTGTCTATTATGGTCGCGCGCAGATTCGCAAGGCCTATGTGCTGAACAATCTGGATGAGGCGGATAAAGCTTTATCCGTGCTGAACGCTGCTGCGAAGGAGGCCCCTGAGCTGCAATATCAGATTCAGCTGACCCGTGGTGACATCCACATGCGCCAGAAGAAATACGCTGACGCTGCGGATTCCTACACGAAAGCCTTGGAAAGCGCGCCAGCGGGTAAACAGAATCTCTGGGCGGTGTATTACGCGCGCGGCATCAGCCTAGAGCGGCAGGAGAAGTGGGAATCGGCGGAGAAGGATTTGCTGAAGGCCTTGGAGCTTGAGCCGGAGCAGCCCGATGTCATGAATTATCTCGCTTATACGTGGATAACCAAGAATCAGCGTCTCGACGAAGCCAAGGATATGCTCCACAAGGCGGTCGCCGCGCGCCCGAATGATGCGCATATCATCGACAGCATGGGATGGTCTCTTTATGCGCTGGGCGATTATGATGGCGCAGTGACCTATCTGGAGCGCGCCATCGAGCTGATGCCCGTCGATCCCACGGTGAATGACCATCTCGGCGATGCCTATTGGCGGTTGGGACGTAAGAATGAAGCGCGTTTCCAGTGGCGTCGCGCCTTGCTGTTCAATCCCGAAGCCGAGCAGGTCGAGGAATTGAACAAGAAACTCGCCGATGGCCTACCCGAAGTGGGCGACCAGAGTGTCGCTACCGATGAGGAGACACCCTCCCAGCATGCGGAAGCCCATAAACAGCAATAGTGTGCAACACCATGGCTTTTCTGTCTTTCCATAGCGAATCCGCTCCCGCCAAGCTGAACCTCGCCTTGCAGGTGCTTGGGCGGCAGGACGACGGCTACCATTCCCTCGACAGTCTCGTGGTTTTTCTGGAATATGGCGATGTGCTGCATGGCGAGCGCGAAGAGGGGGATGTTACCCATCTAATCACCGAAGGGGCGTATGCGAATGCATTGGGTGAGCATACCGATAACCTCGTGCAGCGCGCGGCGCAGCTTCTGCGTGTGAAATCCGGCACCCATGCGGGCGCACGTTTGACCTTGCAAAAGAATATCCCCATCGGCGCGGGGTTGGGCGGTGGTTCGGCGGATGCTGCGGCGGCTTTGCGCCTTCTCAATCGCCTTTGGGATTTGGAATATAGCATCGAAGAACTCGCCCATATCGGGGCGGAACTGGGCGCGGATGTCCCCGCTTGCGTCATGAGCGTGCCCGCGCGCATGCAGGGCGTGGGCGAGCAGCTGCTGCCCGTTGCGGGATTCCCGGCGACGGATTGCGTGGTGGTTTATCCTGCCTCGCCTCTCTGGACGGCGGATGTCTTCCGCGCCTTGCAAGAGCGGGATTATTCCGGCGAAATGCCACCGCTGCCCGCGCTTGAGGGCGATATTTCCCTGTGGAAGCTCTGGCTGAATGAAACGCGCAATGACCTGCTCCGCCCCGCGGAGCATCTCAATCCTGCGGTGAAACAGGCGCTCCACGCCCTTTCGCGCACCACGGGCAATGTCTTCGTGCGTATGTCGGGCAGTGGCAGTGCGTGCTTCGCGCTCTATGCGAACCCGCAGGATGCCGAAGCCGCTAAACTGGCTCTGCGTGCGCAATATTCCGATTATTGGGTCGTCCAGACACGCATACAGGCGGCCTGAGGGTTCAGACCGCCTGTTGCTTAGTTCGTCTTCCGATTACTTCTTCTTTTTCAGCTCTTCACGCGCTGCGCCGACGCGGCTTTGCAGGTCTTCATAGCTGAGTGCACCGGGGGCGATGTCGCTGCCGATGACGAAGAGCGGCACACCGCGCGCACCCAGTTTAGACGCCAATTCGGCGTTATCCTGCAAGTGCTTGGTGATTTTCGGGTCTTTCATCTTCTCTTTCAGTTTATCCGCCTTCACGCCGAAGTTCTCGGCGGTATTTGCAAGGGTCTCTTCATCGAAGCGGCCACCCAGGCGGAACAGCGACGCATGGTAATCGAGGTAGCGGTCAGGGTTCAGCGCATGGAACGCGAGGGACGCGCGCGCGGCGGTCTCTGAGGATGGCGCAAGCACGGGGTATTCCTTGAACACGAAGCGCACGTTCTTGTCGGTCTGCGACAGTTTCAGGATTTCGTCGAAGGAGCGTTTGCAATAGCCGCAATTATAATCGAAGAATTCGACGACGGTGACATCGCCCTTCTTATTGCCCGCCACGGGAGATTCTGGGTCGTTGAACAGCGAGGTCTTATAGGCTTCGATGTTCTGCTTGGCGGTTTCGGCCTGCTTGCTGGCTTGGCTCTTCTGCATGTTATCGACGGATTGGATGAGCGCCTCAGGGTGTTTGAGGATGGTCTCTACGATGATCTGCTCCAGCTCCGCGCGGGTGTATGTCTTGGCGGTATCCGCGGCGACTGCGGGCATTACGAGGGTGGTGCTGAGTGCGAGAGCGGCAAGAGTCGAACGGATACGCATGGATGATTCTCCAGTAAAAGGGCAAACCTAAGTGCAGAAACTTTACGGTATTCCAACGGGCTTGTACAGGAATTCCCTACCAATCGGTCTTATTTCTTCTTCAGCTCTTTCTGACGGTCTTTCGCCTGCGCGCGCAGGTCTTCGGCGCGCAGATAGGCGGGGGTGGCGACGCCGAGGCTGGGCGCAGCCAGCTCCAACTGTTTCAGCGTGGTTTCCGGGTCGTTCAGTGCCAGTGCTTCCTCTGCCAGTGCGAGGTGCGAAAGCCCCATCTGCCCGCTGCGGCCATATGCCGTGGCCAGCAGCCTCCACAGTGAGGCATTCTCTTTCTCGCCGTTGCTGGAAGCCGCTTCCAGATGTTTGATGGCTTCGGGGAGGTTGCTGTTGTCCTCCAGCGCGATGAGCGCGCGGGCGTATTCCACGCGGATGAGCGACGCGGCAGGCAATAGGTCAACCGCCTTTTTATACGACTCCGCTGCTTCTTTGATGCGGCTTCCCTCGAAGAGAATCTGGCCTTTCAACTCGTGGAAATACGGGTCATTCGGCGATTGCGAGATGAGCGTGTCCATTTCGGCGATGGCCTTGTCTATCTTCGCCTGACGGAAATAGGCCACCGCACGGGCATAATAAGCGCGCACGTTACTGTCCGTCTCTGGGTAACGCGTCAAGACCTCTGCGGGTTCGCCAAGGAATCCTTCCAGCTTGCCTAACATCCGCTGATGCAGCACCACGAAGCGTTCCGGCACGGTTCCAGCGGGGATTTTCGATTGCTCCACATGGTTGCGCACCTGCATGATGCGGTCGGTGTTCAGCGGGTGAGTGCGCAAGTAAGGGTCGGAAGAATTGCCGATTTTCAGCTTCTCTTGCTTGCGCAATATCTCGAAGGTCTCCAGCATGCCGCTCGCGCTGATGCCCAGCTGGTCGAGGATATTGAGCGCGGTATTATCGGCGGCTTCCTCATTGGCGCGCGTGTGGGTGATCATCCCGCGCAATGCCATGTTCTGTCCGCCGCTCAGGATGGCCATGCCCGCATCCCCTGCGCCACCTGCGATGGCGACTGCGCCGAGCAACGCGCCCAACACCGCCTGAATCTGCGCCTTTTCAGCGGCCTGCACGCTGCGCACCAGATGCCCGCCGGAGATATGCCCTGTCTCGTGCGCCAGCACGGCGATGACCATTTCCGGCCTTGGGCACTGCATGATGAGTCCGGTATTCACGAAGATATTGCTGCCGCCCATCACAAAGGCGTTGATGGCTTGGTCGTTCACGATATACAGCGAGATGGAGGAGGGCGTCAGCCCCGCTTTTTCGAAGACCGGCGTGGAATAGGCGCGGATGGTCTGTTCGATCTCCGCATCACGGATGAGGCTGATGGCGAAGGCCTGTGTAGCCACGGTGAAGCTGGCGGCGAAGCACACCGCGCCCACCACCAATCGCCGCGCGATTGCGCGTATTCCAAAGGATTTCACGTGGGGAGAAAGAGATTGCATTTATCCTGCCATGCCATTATCACCAGCTTTTCACACAGCCTAAAGCATAGAGAAACACCGATAATGGCGCAAGCCATTGGTCGTTTGGGGGAGAGTAGGATGAAACTATCGAATCGCGGGCGCATTTCGCCCTTCCACGTCATGGAAGTGCTGCGTGAGGCCAATGCCCTTGCAGAAAGCGGCGAGGACATCATCCACCTGTCCGTCGGTCAGCCATGGGTGGAAGTGCCAGAGAAAGTGCGCCAGCATGCCGCTAAGTTGCTGACGGACGGGGCGACGCTCGGCTACACCGATGCCAAGGGCATCATGCCGCTCCGCCGTAAGATTTCTCAGTTTTACAAAGACCGCGAAGGCATCGACGTGCCGCCGGAGCGCATCATCGTCACCGTCGGTTCTTCGGCGGCGTTCTATATCACGCTGCTCAGTGCCTTCGATGTCGGTGATAAAGTCGCCATCGCCATCCCGTATTATCCGGCCTATCCGAATATGCTCGAAGCGGCGGGGCTCGTTCCGGTCTATATCCGCACCGATGCTTCCACCCATTATCAGCCCACCGTCGAAATGCTGGAAGCCCTGCCGGAGAAACCCGCCGGTCTCGTCATCGCCAGCCCGTCGAATCCTGCGGGAACGGTCATCGACAAAGCCGAGCTGGAGCGCATCGTGCGCTATTGCGATGCCAACGGCATCCGCCTCATCTCCGATGAAATCTATCACGGCATCACTTACGGCGGCGTGAAAGCCGCCAGCGCGGCAGGCATGTCGCCCAACGCCGTGGTGGTCAACAGCTTCTCCAAATATTTCCTCATGCCGGGTTGGCGTCTGGGTTGGGCGGTCGTGCCCGAAGAGCTCCAGCGTTCTTATGAATCGCTCCTGCAGAACTTCTTCATCTCGCCCCCCGCCATCTCACAGCACGCCGCCGTGGCCGTGTTCGATTGTTTGGACGAGCTGGATTCCGTCGTCGGCGGCTATGCCCGTAACCGCGAGATACTGCTGGAAGAGTTGCCGAAGCTCGGTTTTCGGGGGCTTTCCCCCGCCCATGGCGCGTTCTATATCTATGCCGATGTCGGCAATTTCACCAACGACAGCGACCGCTTCTGCAAGGACATCCTCCAGCAGACGGGCGTGAGCATCGTGCCGGGGCAAGATTTCGACCGTGAAGAAGGTCACCACTTCATCCGCTTCACCTTCGCTGCGCGCGAAGCCCATGTGCGCGAATCGCTCCAGCGGCTCAAGAACTGGCTGAAATAATCCCACGAAAAAAGGCCGCTCCGGATGGAAGCGGCCTTTTTTATTGTGTTGTCGTCGGATTACTCGACGATACGGCGCCACCAGCCACGGCGGTTGCCTTTGCCTTCGCCGCCTTCGTCCGAATCACCTTCCGGTGCATTGTCCTGCGCAGGGCTGGCGGAGGGTTCGCCGCTTTCCGCCTTACTGCGGCGGCCACGGCCACCACGGCTGCGGGGTTTCGCGCGGCCTTCCTTCTCCTGTGCTTCGCTGGGCTGGTCATCGCTGGGGAATGGCGCTTCCTTGGGGATGACATTGCCGTTCACATCGTTGAATTCCGGTTCGGGAATACGGTTGCCATCGGCCTCGCGCTCGGTGTTGCGTTCACCTTCGGGGCGGTCACGGTCGCGGCCACGGTTGCGGCGACGGCCACCACGGCGGCGGCGTCCGCGTTCGCCGTTTTCATCGCCTTCCTCACGGGGAGGACGCGGTGCGCGCGGCTGCTGTTCGGTCTTCTCGGTCTCGCCGCCTTCAGCGGTCTCCACCTCATCGGATTCGATGGCGTCTTCCGCCTCGTCACCGTGTGAATGTGGCTTGCCATCGAAGTCGTCGCGGTCGCGGCGGTTGTTGCGTTTGCGGTCACGCTTGCGTTTGCTGTTACCGCCGCTATTCGCGGGCACGCCATCCAGCGCGTTCACTTCCGAACGCTGGCCTTCCGCCGTCACGCGCTCCAGCACGAAGCCCGCGGCGTTGCGGATATGCTCCGCGATGTCGATGTTGATCTTGATGCCGTGTTCCTTCTCCAGCTCCAGCAGGCGCGTGCGCTTGTTGTTGAGCAGGTGGATGGCGACGGGCGCGGGCACTTTCAGCGTCAGCTGGGCGTATCCGCCATTCGCCGCTTCCTTCTCCAGGAAACGGATAAGCTGCATGCCCGTCGCTTCCGGCGACAGAATGAACCCACGGCTATCGCAATGCGGGCAGGGGATGGTGTTCGTCTCGCCGATGGACGGGCGCATACGCTGGCGGGACATCTCCAGCAGGCCGAAGGCGCTGATGCGGCCGACCTGAATCTTCGCGCGGTCGTTCTTCAGCGATTCTTTCAGTTGACGTTCCACGGCGCGGCGGTTCTTGTAATCGAACATATCGATGAAATCGATGACGATAAGCCCCGCCAAATCGCGCAGACGCACCTGACGGGCGACTTCAGCCGCCGCTTCGAGGTTGGTCTTCAGCGCGGTCTCTTCGACGTTGCGCTCGGTGGTGGAGCGGCCGGAGTTCACGTCGATGGACACGAGCGCTTCGGTGGGGTTGATGACGATGGAGCCACCGGATTCCAGTCGCACCTGCGGTTCATGCAT
>VGDC01000105.1 GCA_016869895.1 Alphaproteobacteria bacterium | reverse complement strand
CGCCGCCGCGATGTTCATGATGTATGAGCCAGCGAAAAGTTTGGCGATGGCGGCATCGTGGTTCAACGGTGCAGTGCGCGTGCCTGTGTCGTCCAGTGCCAGTTCCACGCGTTTGGTGCGCATCTCGTGGCGCATGAAGCGGAAGGCATCGCTGGTGATGTTGCCGCCTTGGCTGAATCCGTGCAGCATGGTATGGCGCATGATGTCGGGCGCGTCGTCGCGCAGCACGCGGCGGTCGTCGTTCTTGTGCTGGGTCATCAGGTCGAGTAGTGCTTCGCCCATGGCCATGGCAGCGGGGGACATACCCTTAAGCGACAGTGGATCACGGCGGATTTCCTGCACGCGCTCTACCACATCCGCCCCGTTGTGCAGCATGCTGTTATCGGTGTGGTACGCGCCGACGACCACCGTTTTTCCTGCCACGCTCTCGTCCAGCGTATCCACGCGGTTATCCTCGTGTTGCAGCAGCTTGTCGATGAGTTTGGGAATGTTCTGCATGCGCTTGTGCATCATCTCCGGTTGGGGAATGATGTCCTTGGTGCAGATGATGAACTGCCGCGGCCATTTGTCCTGCTGGCCTTTGGGGAACAGCGATTCCACATAGCCCTTGGGCACTTCTTCCAGCAGTTCGCCGCCGCTCTCCGCGTCATGCGTGCTCATGAACAGCTTGCCGTTCATATTGCGGAACAGTTCTTCTTCGTTGATCATGTATTTATCACCGATGGCGCGGAAACCCTTGGCCACAAGGGTGCGGATGCCTTCTGCCATGGGGGCGGGGGTGTGCGAAAGCACCCATTCGGCGGCTCTCCGGCGCACCAGATGCTGGCCGAATTTCAGGCCAAGCTCGTAAGCCGCCGTGCTGGGCAGCTTTTCTTTCGGCGCTTTGCCGGATGCGTCTAGCTTCGCATCGGGTGATTCTACGGTGAGGGTCATGGCCGCTTCGTGATATTTTCCAGATTATTCCCATCCTACGCGAGCGGGCGCGAAAGTCATGTGAAAAAACCGTGACAATATGTTGCAATGCAAAGAGGATTCACTTGTCGCGAAGCTTGAGGCGCGGCACTTGCCAGTTGCGGGAGTAGGCGATGAGACGAAGCACCAGTGCCGCCCCTAGCACGATACCCACGTGCAATTCAGTCAGCTGCCCGAAGCTGTGCAGCCCGAAAAGGGCGAGTGCCACCAGCAATGCCACGCTGCCATAGAAATCGCTAGTGAGGATGACCGGAATCTCACCCACGAAAATATCTCGGATGATGCCGCCTCCCGTGGCGGTCATGAATGCCAGCACCATCACGCCGAAGAGCGGCAGGTCGTAATCGATGCCCACCATCGCGCCGGTCACGCTGAATGCCACCAATCCGATGGCATCGGAAAGCACGAAGAGTTTGTGGTTCTCCACGGACTGCTTGTTGTGCAGGCATAAGGCCCAGCCCAGCAGCATCACCACTAAGGAGATGATGAAAGGCGTACTGTTCTGAAGCACGAGGGGAACGCGGTTCACCAGTACATCGCGCAGCGCGCCGCCGCCGTTGGCCGTCACCATGCAGAGAATGAAGATGCCCACGATGTCGAGACGTTTGCGCGCGCCGACGAGGAATCCGCTGAACGCGAACGCCACCGTGCCGATGAACCCTGCAACCCCCACTACATCCCATGCCATCTTCTGTCTCCTTTGGCATGGAGTGTAATCCGCGGCGCGCGGGAAGGCAACTTCCCTTGCCATTTCCCCTGTGGGCTGCTATCACTCAGGGCATGACACAACAGCCCATCCGCATCGCTCCCTCCATCCTCTCCGCCGATTTCGCACGGCTGGGCGAGGAAGTGAGCGCCATCGACGAAGCCGGCGCGGATTACATCCATATCGACGTGATGGACGGCCACTTCGTGCCCAATATCACCTTCGGGCCCGTGGTCGTCAAATCCATCCGCCCCTACACGAAAAAGCCGTTCGACGTGCATCTGATGATTGCACCCGTCGATTTATACATCGAAGCTTTCGTGAAAGCCGGAGCGGACATCATCACCGTCCATGCCGAAGCAGGGCCACATCTGCACCGTACCCTGCAGCACATCCGCTCCTTCGGCGTGAAGGCGGGCGTATCCTTGACCCCCAGCACCCCGCACGATTGCCTGCCGTATGTGCTCGACATCACCGATTTGGTGCTGGTGATGACCGTCAACCCCGGTTTCGGCGGACAGGCGTTCATTCCTTCGCAGCTGCCGAAAATCCGTGCGATTCGCCAGCTCATCGACGCTTCCGGCCGCCCGATAGATTTGCAGGTGGATGGCGGCGTGAATGCGACCACCGCCAAGGATGTCATCGCCGCAGGTGCCGATGTGCTTGTGGCGGGTTCTGCCGTGTTCGGCGGCGATGCCGGGGCTTACGCGAAAAACATCCTTGCTTTGCGTCCTTAAAAGCGGGAGGCTGGAAATGGCTGAACCCCGCCGAAATAAACCCCCGCGCTTTCCTTTCATTAGCCGCTTTTTCCGCCGCATCGCGGCCTATTCCGCGCTCACTTTCCGCCGTTTTCCGCTGGATGGCGCATGGCTGCCTGACCTCTGGGGAGGCGATGCGGAATTGGGCAAGCACATCGCCAACCGCCGTTTCATCCTCGCCGATGCCGACATCTCCTTCTCCCGCCGCATGGGGTGGGACGCGCGCGAGGCCACACCCGCTTGGCTGCGCGAATTGCATGGCTTTTCGTGGCTATGCGATTTCATGGCCGCACAAGAGCAGGGCGGCAAGCGCGCCCGCCACTTGGTGGAGGATTGGCTGAACAGCCGCGGTAACCTACCTGAAATCGCCTTCGATTCCGATGTGGTCGGCAATCGCCTCACCCACTGGCTCATGTACGCCCCCGCCATCCTGCGCCAATCTCCCTCCGGCTTCCAGAAGCGTTTCTTGCGCCGGATGCAGTCCGAGTTCTTCGCGCTTCATCGTCGTTTCGAGCGTAAGGAACGCCTCGGTTTCCCTGCCTTGAAAGGCGCGCTCATCGCTGCGCTTTTCCTGCCCGGCTGCCGCTTCGCCTATCCGCTGTTGCGGAAGAAACTGGAGCATCACCTGCATTGGTTGCTGGAGGGTAGGGGCACACATATCGAGCGTAACGCCACCCGTCTCCACCTGCTTCTCCGCGATTTCCTGTTGCTGGCGGAAGCCCATTGCTTGCGCTTCGGGGAAGAGGATGCAGCCCTTTCTGCCGCCATCACCCAGCTCTCCGCCACCGTCGCCGCACTCCGCCATGGGGATGGCGGGTTCATCGTCTTCAACGGTTCACTCGCCGGCGATGCACATGAGATAGACCGCACGCTATCGCGCGCAGCCGCAGAATCGCCCTTCTCCGTCCAGCGTGGCTATGCCTGCATCCATGCGGGTGAGTCGCGGGTGTTCGTGGATACGCTCGCCCCCGTCGCCGCGCGAGAGGAAGCCTTCAACGGTCTCCACGCCTTCGAGTGGTCCTACGGGGCGGAGCGCGTGGTGGTGAATTGCGGAGCATACGTCGGCAAGGATGCGGCATGGCATGCGGCAGTTCGCCAATCCGCCGCCCATAGCACGCTCTCGCCTTCTGCACAGGAGCTGGGCGACCATGCCATCGGCGCGACGACCCACCGTCATGTGGTACGCGACGGCTACCTCTTTTTCGAGTCCGCGGCGGCGGGTTATCTGCCCGTCGAAGGGTTGTCCTACCAGCGGCAGATGCTCATAAATGAGACAGGAACACGCTTCTCAGGCGCGGATTCCCTACAACTTGAGGTTGGGACTAGCTTTCCCTATCCATTTGATGTACAGTTAAGATTCCATTTGCACCCTGATGTGAAAGTAAAACGCCTGATGAACGGGCTGGTTTTATTGCAATTAGGGGGCGAATACGCAGGGGAGTGGATGTTCCAGTCTTCGGCGGGTCAGGCGGTCGAGGTGGATGACAGCATCTACCTTGGCGACGGAGGGAAGCCGAAGTCCAGTAAGCAGATCGTCATCCATGCCTCCTTCCTTCCGGAAGTGCATGATGCCGGAACGCCATGGACGATTGAGTGGTCTTTCATCCGGAACTGACAGAATTAGCAGTTATTTAGCAGAAAAATTGTTTTTTTAATTGCGTTTAACGCCCGTGCAACCTAAGATTGCTAAAATTTTAGGCAACGCAACTTTAGAAACTTAAAGCATGAATGGGTTCATATGGCTCATCTGGCTGTAATAATCGACTCTCAGAAGGACAGGGCTGAAGTCTTTCAGCGCCATCTTTCGGGGAGCCTCGGTATCGAGACGACCTACGCGCAAAGCTGCGACGAAGTCACCCGTCTGGTGCTTTCCGGAAAACTCCTCCAACCCGATCTGGTCATCTACACGGCAGAGCCGAACGCCCGCAAAGCGGTCGAATCCCTGTGTTCGGTCTGTGTCGAGGCGCAGGTCATCGCGCTGGTAAACCACACCACCGTCGAGAAGGGGATGGACGCTGTCGTCGGCGGGGCGGATAACTTCCTTGTCATGCCGTTCCACCCGTCCCAGCTCACCGTTGCCGTGCGCAACGCGCTTGCGCGGCGTAACCTCACCCTCGAATTCCGCCGTGCCCTGTCCGGCTTCCGCATCACGCTCGATGATTTACTGCTTGAAACTCCCGCCATGCAGGCGACCCTCTTCCTTGCCCATGGGGTGGCAGCGTCCGATAGCCCCGTGGTGCTGGAAGGTGCGCCGGGTGCTGGCCGCGAACTCCTTGCCCGCGCCATCCACGGCAGCAGCAGCCGCGCCGATAAGCCTTTCCTCACCTTCAATGCCGCCCTTGCCACCCATAAAACGCTGGCGCAAGCCCTCTTCGGTGGCAAGAACGAACGCGGCATCATGGAGGAGGTCGGCGAAGGTTCGCTGCTCATCCGTAATATCGACGTGGTGAGCGAAGCGATACGCGACCAGCTGGTGGAGATCAGCTCTGGCCGCCAATCTCTCTATAAAGAAGGCTCGACCCATCACTATTTCAAAGGCCGCCTGATGTTCGCGGTGAATGACGCGCCGCGCCGTAACAGCACCGGTGAACGCCATGAGATACGCGATCTCTATTCCCGCCTGAACGCGCTGCCCATCAACCTGCCGTATCTGAAGGACATCTCGGCGGATATTCCCTATCTCGCCATGCTCTATTGCCGCCGCTTCTCTGCCTTGGAGGGTAAAACAATTCTCACCATCGCGCCCGATGCCATGCGCATGCTGAAAGAGCTTTCATGGCCGGGCAATCTGGAGCAGCTCTGCCACAGCATCTTCAATGCGGTCATGTGCTGCCGTGGGTCTGAACTGCAGATGGAGGATTTCCGCCATCTCGTCACCCCCAAGCGCGCCAGTGTCACCCCATTCCCCGAAAGTGCGGAGAACGGCGCGGCGACAGGGGCGGATGGCGTGCTTTCCTGCATGGATGCCAGCGGCAATGTGCGCCGTTTGCAGGATATCGAGGATGAGATGATTCGTTATGCGCTGGAGCGTTACAGCGGGCATATGTCCGAAGTGGCGCGCTATCTGGGCATCGGTCGCTCGACGCTCTATCGCAAGCTCTCCTCCATGGAAGAGAAATAAGTCTCTCTAAAACCTATAATTCGCGTGCGAACCACAAGCCTTATAATTCGCGCGCGAACCACACGACCCGCCCGATGATATGCAGTTCGCTCGGCGGGCGTTCATAGGCGCTGTATTGCGGGTTGTCCGAAAGGATGCGGATGACTGGCGTCACCGGATTCTGCATCAATTCGAGCCTCTTCGCCACCAGCCCCATGCCATCGAACAGCACGAAGATGCCCGAAGGGCTGGGCATCCGTTTCGTCGTGTCGATGAGTATCATGTCATTAGCGCAAAGTGTCGGTTCCATGCTGTCGCCGCGCACGAAGATCATCCGCAGTTCCGACGGGCTGACCCCCAAACGGTTGCGGATCCATTCGCGGCGGAAATAATAGGGTTTTCCCTGTTCCTCTTGCGCCACGACCGCCCCGCCGCCCATCGATGCCTCCACCAGCACGCTGGAGATGGTCACATAATCGTCGTCGCCCGTGGGTGCGTGGCGCGAAGAGACCGTGTCATAGGGCATATCCACCTGCAATGTCCGGCTCGTCCCCTCGCTGCCGATGAGACGGGAAATATCCACGCCCAATGCCTTCGCCAGTTGGGAAAGCCGTACCGGTGAAGGATTGGCCGATTTGCCGTTCAATATGTCATAGATGAAAGACGGCTTCACTTCCGCCAGTTTGGCCAGTTGCGTGGCATTCAGCGCGCGCTGTGCCATCAGGAATTGCAGCCGTTCGGCGATGGTTGAGGTGAGGGACACGGTTCGTTTTTTCTGTTTATGTGTTGGGTTAGGTATCTGCAAAGTTGGATATATCTTAATCCGACTATACTGGCTGGTGTCATGCCCGTCACGGTTTTTCCTGTGGAATATGCCACTTTTCTTGCCGTTTTTTACGATTATGCGGATAAATTAACCTTCTGGTAACCAATAAAGTTTATACAGACAGTTGCGGCGAGAAATTAGGAGTGCAGCAGCGAATGCCAAATACCCATGGACAGGATTTTGAGGTGAAACTCGCGGAGTTGCTCTGCACCCGCCTCTGTCACGACTTGACCGGTCCCATCGGCGCGGTGAACAACGGTGCCGAGTTCTTGGGGGACGACGGTTTCTCCCTGCAGGAGCAGGCCGTCGAGTTAATCGTGAACAGCGCGCAGCAGGCCGTGAACCGCCTCATGTTCTACCGTCAGGCCTATGGTCAGGTGAATTATCAGGGCGAGGCCAGCCTCAGCGAAGTACGTGCCCTTTCCGAGGACTTC
>VGDC01000104.1 GCA_016869895.1 Alphaproteobacteria bacterium | reverse complement strand
CGAACTGGCCGCTGTGACGGCGGGTTACGCGGCGTATCAACACCACTGGAATGACAAATGGCGCAGCAACCTGATCGCCGGCTATACGCACATCGACAATGACGTGGTGGCAGCAGGCGCAATCGGTCTGAACAATACCATCTACACCGGTGAAGCAAACCTTATCTGGCAGCCGCTTCCACGATACCAGACGGGTCTTAGCTATACCTATGGTCACCGCGAGACGGATGCGACTGCCATCGCGGCGGGACAGGACGGGGAGCTGAACCGCATCATGTGGTCAAACTGGTTCCTCTTCTAGGATTGAATTGGATATGAACGGGGCGTATAGTGCAGCCATGAGCTACACCATACGCCCCGTTTCTTTTTACGAAATCCCCTCATTGGAGATGCTGATCGCCGCTTCGGCGCGCGCGCTCAGCCAAGACGACTACACGCCGGAGGAAATCGAGGCAGCTATCGCCTATGTCTTCGGCGTAGATTCGGAACTGGTGGAGGACGGCACCTATTTCGCGGTGGTGGACGAGAACGGTGCCTATATGGCCTGCGGCGGCTGGAGCAAGCGGCGCACGCTGTTCGGGGGCGACCACTATGCGGGACGCAAATCCGGCTTGCTCGACCCTGCGAAGGATGCCGCAAAAATCCGCGCTTTCTTCGTGCACCCCGACCATGCCCGCAAAGGCGTGGGCAAGGCTTTGCTGGAGCACTGCGAGGCAGAAGCGATAAAGCACGGCTTCAAAGAAGCGGAGCTGATGGCCACCCTTCCCGGTGTGAAACTTTATGCACGATATGGTTATCTGGGCGAGGAAGTGCAGAAATTCAAACAACTGAACGGGGTGGAAGTCCCTTTCATCCCCATGCGTAAACCCCTCATCTGAGCTATTTATGACAGACCTGTTCCAGCCTTTGCAAGTCGGTGAGCTGCGCTTGCCGAACCGTATCCTTTTGGCTCCCCTCACCCGCAGCCGCGCGACCGACCGAGGTGTGCCGACCGAGTTAGCGGTGGAGTATTATCGCCAGCGCGCCAGTGCGGGGCTTATCATCACGGAAGCAACGCCCGTGACGCCGATGGGTGTGGGCTATGCCAATACTCCCGGCATCTGGAGCGATGAGCAGGTGGAGGGCTGGAAAGCCGTGACCAAAGCCGTGCACGATGCGGGTGGACGCATTTTCCTGCAGCTGTGGCATGTGGGGCGCATCTCTTCCCCTGATTTTCTCTGGGGTGAACTACCTGTCGCGCCGAGTGCCATCAAGCCCGCAGGGCATGTGAGTTTGCTGCGCCCTGTTCAGGAATATGTGAAGCCGCGCGCGCTACAAATCGAAGAGATTCCCGGCATCATCAAAGCCTATCGCCGTGGCGCGGAGAACGCCCAAAAAGCCGGCTTCGACGGCGTGGAGATTCATGGCGCGAATGGCTATCTGATTGACCAGTTCCTGCAGGATTCCACCAACAAACGGATTGATGATTACGGTGGAACGGTGGCGAACCGCGCTCGGCTGATGCTGGAAGTGGCGGATGCGGCGATCGACGTGTGGGGAGCGGGACGCGTGGGGATGCATATCGCGCCACGCGGAGATGCGCATGATATGGGCGATTCCAACCCGCTGGAGACATTCAGCTATGTAGCGAGCGAGTTGGGCAAGCGCAAGCTGGCGTTCATCTGCGCCCGCGAATCCTATTCCGGAGGGGAAATCGGCCCGAAACTGAAAGAAGCCTTCGGTGGTATCTACATCGCCAACGAGAAATTCACCAAGGAAACAGCGGAGGCTGCGCTGAAAGCGGGAACGGCGGATGCGGTGGCTTTCGGCCAGCTGTTCATCGCCAACCCTGATCTGCCGGAACGATTCAGGCTGGATGCGCCGCTGAACAAGCCAGACCCCAAAACCTTCTATGGGGGCGGCTCGGTGGGATATACTGATTATCCGGCGCTATCCTGACGCTTCGCCCATCTGCCTGCCAGCACCCCGCAGATGACCAGCTGAAGGGGATGGTAAAGCATGATGGGTAGCAGGATGAGGCCGATGCCCGGATTTCCGGCGAACATCAGCTGCGCCATAGGCACGCCTTGGGCAAGGCTTTTCTTGGATCCACAGAACACCGCTGCGATGCTGTCTGTCTCTTCCAAATGCAGAAGCCGTGAGAGCATGCGCGTGAACCAAAGGATGGCAAAGAAGAGCGCGATAACGAAAACGGCGGTCACCAATAGTGTTGAAAGCTCCTGTTTCTGCCACACACCCCATTGGATGGAATCGCAGAAGGATGTGTAAATCAGCAGGAGTATGGTGGTTCTGTCCACTTTGCTGATGAGCGGCTTGTTGCGTTTCGCCCAATCGGCCAGCCAGCGGCGCATGACCTGCCCCGCGAGCAGCGGCAGCAGCAGCCATTTCAGCAGGTCTTCGATGACATCGAGCAGTGGTAGCATATCGCTTTCATGGGGTATAAGCGACATCCACAACGGTGTGAGGAAAATGCCGAGGATGCTGGAAAGTGTGGCGTTGAACACCGCCGCCGCGACATTGCCACGCGCCGCAGCAGTCAAGGCGACCGAAGAGGAAACGGTGGATGGAAGGGCGCAGAGGAAGAAGAAACCCGCCTTCAAATCCGCCGGAATCGTCGTTCCTGTGAGGGTCATCACCACGAGTGCTATCAGCGGGAAGACCACGAAAGTCGTTGTCTGTACAATCAGATGCAGCTTCCAGCGTTTCGCCCCGTCCTTCAACGCCGCAAAAGCCAGCGACAGCCCATGCAGGAAGAAGATGAGCGCCACGCCGATTTTGGTCAGGTATTCAGGATAAAGCCAGCCGCCCTGCGCGCCCGGCTCTGGGAATAGCCATGCCAGCATCAGCGCGCCGAGCATGCCCAACAAAAACCAGTCGATGCGTTTGGCTATGCGTTCAGGAATCATGCTTCCGCCACGATGCGGTTTTTCAGCGTGCCTATGCCCTCAATGGAGACTTCCATAACATCCCCCGCTTTGAGAAACACGCGCGGATCACGCGCCATGCCGACCCCTGCGGGCGTGCCTGTGAGAATCAAGTCGCCCGGTTGAATCTCCAGCACGGTCGAAAGAGTGGAAACGAGCTTCGCCACGCCGAAGACCATATCCGCCGTATTGCCATCCTGCAGCAATTCGCCGTTCAGGCGAGTCTGTAGCTTCAATCCGTGCGCGCCAGCGGGCAATGCATCGGCAGGCACGATTTTGCCGGAAATCGCCCCGCTTTTGTCGAAGTTCTTGCCGAGGGTGAACTGGCTGGTGCGTCTTTGCCAATCGCGCACAGAACCGTCCATGCCCACCGTATAACCATAGACATGCTCCAGCGCGGAGGCTTCGGGGATGTGCCGACCGGACTTGCCGATGACGACGACCAACTCGCCTTCATAATCATGCCGCGCTGAGACTTTCGGGGTCACAATGTCCTCGTCGCCCATGACAAAAGAGGAGGCAAAACGCGTGAAGAAATTCGGGAATTCGGGCGCGGCGGCTTGCCCTGTCTCTTTCGCATGTTCCTGATAATTATGGCCGACACAGAAAATGCGCACACCGATTTCAGCGGTTTCAAGCGGCGTTCCGGCAAGGTTCGAGAAGTGCAGATGGGGCATGGAGGTGTCCTTTCATTATCGGCGCGCAGTATAGCGTTTCTCCTCTGCCCCGCCACCTCTAATCCCGCCCAAAAACCCAAGTACATGTTTTTTGTAGATTTTGCTCTGGGTTTAGTCTAAAAATAACGGTGAGTTTGACAATTACTCTTAATGATGACAGTTGCCACGACTGGCTGAAGCTTCGGCTAAAGCTCTAGTGGGTGCTGAAAAGCACACTATCTAAGAATATCCTTCGGCGATGCTCTTACATACACTGGCGTCTTAAAAGAGGCAGGGTTACGCCTTAATTGAGACTCTTATTCCACGCCGGAAGCGCAGTGCAACCGGATATGTAACGCCTATGAGAAGGATATTTCGCATGGCAACTGGTACCGTAAAATGGTTCAACCCCACCAAAGGTTTTGGTTTCATTCAGCCTGAGTCCGGCGGCGCAGACGTGTTCGTACACATCAGCGCAGTTGAGCGCGCTGGCCTGAAAACCCTTCAGGAAAACGCTAAAGTAAACTACGAACTGGCTACCGAAAAAGGCAAAACCTCTGCAGTTAACCTGCAGGTTGCTTAATTAGCCGCCTTCTAGTTTCGACTAAACGAACCCCTGTGGGCACAATCCGCAGGGGTTTTGTTTTGCGCGTTTTGCGGGTTGCCAAAGTGGCGTTTTTGCAGCATGCTTGCCTCATTCAAAGGAGGAAACCATGAAATTCGCTGCATCCGTCGCATTGACCGCTTGCCTGTTAATCGCCCAACCCGCGAGTGCGCATAATACAAGTCATGAAAGCTCTCCCGATGCTGCGAATGCGCCGTATGATTTGCAGTTCCTCGATACAATGATCGTGCATCACAAGGAAGCCATCCACATGGCGCAGCAAGTGTCCAGCAGCACAGAACAGCCCCTGCTTTTGAAGATGGCGGAAGATATCCTGAATTCGCAGCAAGGTGAAATCGCGGATATGATTACTTATCGTGACGAGCATTTCAGAGGCGCAAAACCAGCTGTGAACATGCATTTCGTGGGAATGCATGAATCCATGGCGGCGATGAATCACAAAGCGTTGGAGACTGCGAAGGGCACTGCCTATGACCGCGAATTCATCCGCCAGATGATTCCGCATCACGAAGGGGCGCTGGTGATGTGCCGTGATGCGAGCATGCGCGCGCAGCTGAAGGAAATTCGTGACCTCTGCGAACGCATCGTGCCTGCGCAGACGAAGGAAATCGCGGAAATGAAGGCGTTAAAGGAAGAACTGGATAAACAGCCGTAACTTAGTCGCCTTTCGCTAAATCGCTCAGGAGCGTCCCTAATTCATTCAGCAGGAACGGCTTCTTCACATTCGCGACGATTTGCAGACCGAGCGCCTGCCCCAGCGAACCCGTCATGCGGCGTGAATTGTCTTCGCTGCCACTCAAGATGACGATTTTCGTTTTTGAGCGATGCTCCCTGAGGAATTGCAATACCTCCAGCCCGTCCATATCGGGCATGAGAACATCGAGAACGATGACATCAGGCTCGAATGTCTGATACCTATCGATGATCTGCTCCGGTCCGTTGGCCCATTGCGCTTCAAAGCCTGAACGCTTCGCCGCAAGCAACACGAGCTCTGCGATATCCTCATCGTCGTCCACGACGAGCAAACGATTAGTTCCCATAGCGCCACCCATTTTTTTGTTGTTGATTAAGGCGATGATACTCAACTCTGGGTGGCATGTCAACTAATCGGAGCTCAAAAAGGCGAGTGAATAGGCGCGCGAATGAGGCCGTCAAGAGCAGTGCATGAATCAATCACTAATTTTAGGAATGGAGGAGAGGATGGGATTCGAACCCACGATACGTTTGACCGTATACACACTTTCCAGGCGTGCGCCTTCAACCACTCGGCCACCTCTCCATTCAAGCATATGCGAGCTTTCCGCCCACATCGTCGAGACGTTGTGATGCCAGAACTGACACCCTATGTCAACCACTACCTGTCAGTATGACAAAAAAGACTCCCTCCGACCTGCGCCGGAGGGAGTTCTGCATAATAATCACTCTTGCATGACCACAACGATGCTATCCACATCGATCTCTGGACTTTGCAGGAAATCCTTCTCGAATTCGCCGCGAATCTCGACCAGTGTTTTATCGTCAACCTTTGCGGTGAAGTCCTTTTTATCGATTTCTACGCGGATTTCTCCGGTTTTATCTTTGAAAGTGTATTTCTCTTCGCCGACCTGCGCGATGATATGCCCCTGAAGCTGGACATAGGTGTCATCCTTCGCGGTCTTTAATACATCCGCCACCGTATTCGTCTTCACGCTGGAAGGGCCTGTGTATTGTGCGTGCGCAGCGAATGCAAGCGTTCCGGTGAAAGCCGCTGCAGCGGCGGTGATAAACAGTTTTTTCATCGTCTGTATCCTTGTATCCATTAAAAATCGAAAATATCCATCATTTGATGAAGCGCGCCCTTTTTCTTGTGTTTACCTTTGTAATGGTAATCCTTGTCGTAGCCGTGTTGTTGCGGCCTCTGGAGCGGCGGCTGGCTATAGCGCGGCTGCTCGTAATGCTGTGCGGGTTGCGGGCTGTATTGCTGCTGATACTGGGATTCCTCTTCGGCAGCAGTGCGCATCAGCGCCATCAGTTTTTCCAGCTCACCGCGATCCAGCCAGACACCGCCACTTGTGGGACAGACGTCCAGCTCAATGCCGAAGCGTTGGATTTGCCGCATCGGCGATCCATCGATAGGTGAAGTCAATAAAGGCATGTATTCCTCCTGGTTGGTTAAACTCAGGGGAAACTGCGTGGATGGCGATTCTGTGGAATAGACCGAGCCAGCATCAGGTGTTCCCCCGATGCGGTCCGACATCACGATGCGAGAATCACATCGCCAGAGGGGCCCGGTACCGCTGTAGAGGATTATACCCAAAGGCAGCGGTTTTTCAAGCTTTGCGCATAAATTTCTTGTTGGGAATGCGTGACGTCATTCTTCATGCTGCTTATGGTATTGATTCCACAATTCCACGAAGCTGCCTTTAGCCGCCAACAAATCGTCCAGCGTGCCCTGCTCTATCACCGAGCCATTGTCCATGACATAAATCCAATCAAACTGCTCCAGCAGGTGGAGGCGATGGATTGAAGAAATAATCGCTTTATCGGCAAAGGCTTTGAAGAAATGCTTGTAGATGCGGCGTTCGGTGGCGCTATCCACAGAGCTGGTCGGCTCATCGAGCAACAGGATACTGGAT
>VGDC01000103.1 GCA_016869895.1 Alphaproteobacteria bacterium | reverse complement strand
GAGGACGGGTGCGGCTTCCGAGAATGGCGAGGAAGTGGTTGTCGGCACGGCGATGATGCTTATCGGCGAGAACAGCCGTACCGTCGCTGCGGCGGTGGATGCCAAGCTGACGGAAATCAACAAAGTGCTGCCTGAAGGTATCGTCGCGAAACCCGTGCTGAACCGCATGAAACTGGTGGATTCCACCATCGCCACGGTGGAGAAGAACCTGTTGGAGGGGGCGTTGCTGGTCATCGTCATCCTCTTCCTGTTGTTGGGCAATTTCCGCGCCGCGCTCATCACTGCTTTGGTCATTCCGGTGTCGATGCTGATGACCGCAACGGGTATGGTGCGCGCTGGCATCAGCGGCAATCTGATGAGTCTTGGCGCGCTGGATTTCGGCCTTATCGTCGATGGGGCGGTCATCATCACCGAGAATTGCCTGCGAAGGTTAGTGGAGCGGCAGCATCACCAAGGCCGTTTGTTGACGTTGCAAGAACGGCTGCATGAGGTGATGGAGGCCAGCAAGGAGATGATCCAGCCGACCGTGTTCGGGCAGGCGATCATCATCATGGTCTATATCCCGTTGCTGACCTTCACGGGCGTGGAAGGCAAGATGTTCGAGCCGATGGCGATGACGGTCATCATCGCGTTGGTAAGCGCGTTCATCCTGTCGCTGACCTTCGTTCCCGCGATGATTGCTTTGTTCGTCAAAGGTAGGGTGGCGGAGAAGGAAAACCGCATCATCGCAAAAGCCAAAGGACGCTATGCGCCGTTGCTGGATTTCTCGCTTGCGAATCCGTTAAGGGTTGTGGCGGGTGCGGGGGTCGGCTTCGCGTTATCCCTTTTGCTATTGGCGAATATGGGGCAGGAGTTCATTCCCTCGCTGGACGAAAAAGACATCGCCATGCATGCCATGCGCATTCCCAGCACGGGCATTTCCCAATCGCAAGAGATGCAGGCGGTGGTGGAAGCGGCGGTCAGCAAGGTGCCAGAAGTGGAGCTGGTCTTCTCCAAGACGGGTACGGCGGAGATGGCGGCTGACCCTATGCCGCCCAACGTGTCGGACACATTCATCATCCTGAAAGACAAGTCTGTATGGCCGGATAAACGCAAAACGAAAGCCGAGGTGATTGAGGATATACAAAAGGCGGTGGGGGAAGCGCCGGGGAATAATTATGAATTCACCCAGCCTATCCAGATGCGGTTCAACGAGCTGATTTCCGGTGTGCGTAGCGATGTGGCCGTGAAGGTTTACGGCGATGATTTCACAGCCATGGAGCAATCGGCGAATGCCATCGCCGCTGTTCTGCGCGTGGTCGAAGGGGCGGAGGATGTTAAGGTCGAACAAACCAGCGGATTGCCGTTCCTAGAAGTGAGGCTCAAGAAATCGGCCATTGCGCGATACGGGCTGAATATCGCTGATGTACAGGATGTGCTGCAAATCGCCATCGGCGGGCGGGAAGCGGGGCTGGTGTTCCAAGGGGATAAACGTTTCGACATCGTCGTGCGCTTGCCGGACCGTCTGCGGCAGGACATGACCGCCTTGGCCAATCTTCCCATTCTGTTACCCGACGAGGATGGGCAGATGGATATGGCGAATGTGCCGCATTCACGCCCGAATTTCGTGCCGTTGAAACAGGTGGCGGAGTTGGTGTTCAGTGAAGGGCCGAACCAGATAAGCCGCGAGAACGGCAAGCGCAGAGTGGTCGTGCAAGCCAATGTGCGCGGACGCGACATCGGCTCTTTCGTGGCCGAAGCGCAGGAGAAGATGGCGGCTGATGTGAAGATTCCCGCCGGATATTGGCTGGAATGGGGCGGGCAGTTCAAGAATCTGGAGGAGGCAAAGGAGCGGCTGTTGCTCGTCGTCCCCGCCTGTTTCTTCATGATTTTCCTGCTGCTCTTCACCGCGCTTGGGTCAGTGCGTCAAGGTTTGCTGGTCTTCTCCGGTGTGCCCCTCGCGCTCACCGGCGGCATCTTGCTGCTTTGGTTGCGGGATATGCCTTTCTCCATCTCGGCGGCGGTGGGGTTCATCGCCCTTTCCGGTGTTGCGGTGCTGAATGGTTTGGTGATGGTCTCCAGCATCAATCATCTGGTGCGGCGCGGTGTAGAGCCGCTTGCAGCCATCCGCGAGGGGGCATTGCTGCGCCTGCGTCCGGTGCTGATGACCGCACTGGTGGCCTCCCTCGGCTTCGTGCCGATGGCGCTGGCCACAGGGGCGGGAGCGGAGGTGCAGAAGCCGCTAGCCACGGTGGTCATCGGCGGATTGATTTCCGCGACTATCTTGACGCTGATGGTGCTGCCAGCGCTATACAGGCATTTCGATTTGGGGAAGGATGTGAAGTGATTCTCAGACTTTCCAGATGTTTTGCCGGTAAAGCAGATAACGGCTAAATGGCGTGCTGCTCAGGCGGTTGAGTGCTGCGTCGTTGCAGTCCAATCCGCCGGTGAAGCTTCCGAAGGCGGGCATGATGAGCATCGATTCGCCGAGCAGGAAACATCTGCCGGAAATACGTGTGCCCTGAAGCCGCATCTGCACTTTTGGGTGATAGTGCCCGATGATTTGGTTCGGGGTATCCGGTTGGGGTTCGTGGCAGAGGCGTATGCCGCCGATGTCCAGATGCGCAGCGGCGATGCCGGGAATGTCTGCATCCAGCACCGGATCGTGATTGCCCAGAATCCACACCCATTCGGCGCAAGAGGCGACGATACCGTTCAGCAGTGCTGCGTCGTCGGCAGATAATCGGCGCACAGCTTTAACATCATGGAAGCTATCGCCGAGGCAGATGACGCGCTGGGGGCGGTGATGGGCGACCAGTTCTTGCAGTTTCTGTAGCGTGTCACGCGAATCGTATTGCGGGACAGCCGCGCCGAATTGGGCGAGGAAAGATGCTTTCTCGAGATGCAGGTCGGATACGATGAGCGTATGTTCGGAAGGCCAGAAAATCGCCCCGCGTGCATCCAGCAGCAGGTCATTTCCTGCGAACGTCACGGGCAATGTTTGTTTAAGCGAGCGTGTCACGAACATCCTCCATCATGCGCTCCGCTTCCTCGTGCGTGTTCAGCGCCGCCAGCAAGTCTTCCGTGCCTTCGCCATGCACCGCTTCACGCCGCACATCGACGATGATGGGAATCGCCAAAGGAGACGCGCGTTTCAGGGGCTGGAATATCATCTTGCCTTCATAGCGCGTGAGCAGATGGGCAAGGCGGGAGATGTCCAACAGTTCCCGTTCCGCATCCGCGCGGGTGACGGAAAGCAGCAGATGGTTCGGCTCATGCCTGCGCAGCACGTCATAGATGAGGTCGGTGGAGAAGGTGACCTGTTTCATGGTTTTGCGTTCACCCTGAATGCGTTTTTCCGTCAATCCGGTGATCATTGCGACATGGCGGAAGCTGCGCTTGAGCATGGGCGATTCGACGATCCATTCCTCCAGCTCATCGGCCAAGATCTCCGGTGATAGCAGCATCGCCGCTTGGTCTTCCGACACAGTGCGCATGCCCACCAAGGACAAGGCATAATCCGTGACGCTGAAACTGATGGGGCGCAGACCCATGCGCTCCATGCGGCGGGTGATGAGCATTCCCAAGGTCTGGTTCACCTTGCGACCCTCGAAAGTGTAGACCAGCGTGTGAAAGCGTTTCTGGCGCGGAAAATGCTCGACCAGCAGGTGGTCTGGCCGCGGCAGCAAGGAATAATCCTGTTGCAGATGCAGCCATTCCTGCACCTCATCGGGCAGTTCAGTCCACAGGCGCGGCTCATGCACCACTTCGCGCACGCCATCGGCAAGATAGGTGGAAAGTGGCATCTGCCCGCCTGCATAGGTGGGAATCTTCGGGTCTTTCGCGGGTGAGGCTCGGCATTCGAGGAACATATCCCGCACACCGATGAACTCCAGCACTTGTCCGGCGAAAAAGAACGTGTCACCGGGGGTGAGCTGCTGGGCGAAGCTTTCTTCCACCTCGCCGATGGTGGGTCCGCGCCCGCTTTTGTTGAGGCGTTTCACCTTCAGGCGCGCTGCTTCGACGATGGTGCCGATGTTCTGGCGATGGCGCAGCGCCGCCTGTTTGGATGCGATGACGTAAGCATCGCCCTCTTCGGTCAGTTCAAGCCGCTTGAAACGGTCATAATTCTGCAGGACGTATCCGCCGTTCACCGCAAATGCGAAGAGGCGTTCGAACGCATGGCGCGATAGATAGGCATAGGCAGGCGCGGAAATCACCTGCTGGTAAATGTCCTGCGCTTTTGTGGGCTCGGAGCATGCGCAGTTGATGATGTATTGCACTACCACATCCTGCGAGCCGGGCAGCAAGGGGGCGCCGTCCAGCATTCCCCGCGCAATGGCTTGGATGGCCGCGCGGCATTCCAGCACCTCGAATCGGTTGGAGGGAACGAGAATGGCTTTGCTGGCTTCCTCCATGCGGTGGTTGGAACGCCCGATGCGCTGGAGCAATCGGCTGACACCTTTCGGCGCGCCGACCTGCACGACCAAGTCCACGTCGCCCCAGTCGATACCCAATTCCAAAGCGGAAGTCGCCACCACGCTGCGAAGCTTTCCTGCCGACATCATCGCTTCGGTCTTGCGCCGTTGCTCTTTACTCAGTGAGCCGTGGTAAATGCCGATGGGCAGGTTCTGGCTATTGGCCTCCCAGAGGAATTGGAACAACAGTTCCGCTTGGGCGCGGGTGTTCACGAAAACGATGCTCGTGCCTGCTTCGGTGATGGCTTTGTAAATCTCCGGAATAGCGTATTTCGCCATGAATCCTGCATAGGGCAGAGTCGCTTCCGTTTCCAGCAGGCGTATGTCGGGGTGTTTGGTTTCCTGCACCTGATGAATCCGCGCGGGGGCATCCGCAATTCCAAGCCACCCCGCTAAAGCTTCCGGCTGGGCGACGGTGGCAGAAAGCCCGAAGCGGATGTGCTTTGGCGCGAGGTATTCCAGCCGTGCCAGTGCAAGGGCAGTGAAATCACCGCGTTTATTATGCGCGAAGCTGTGCAATTCATCGATGATGACGCATTGGAGCGACCCGAATATCTCCTTCGCATCCGGATAGGACAGCATCAACATCAGCGATTCGGGCGTGGTCAGCAGGATGTTGGGCGGGTTCTTCCGTTGTCGCGCCCGTTTATGTGACGGCGTGTCGCCCGTGCGCGTCTCCACCGTCACATCCAGCCCCATATCGCGGATAGGGCGGATGAGATTCCGCTCGATGTCATTGGTCAGGGCTTTGAGGGGGGAGACATATACCGTGTGCAGCCCCTTGGTTTTCGCTTCGTGGATGGAGGCGATGCTGGGCAAGAAACCCGCCAGCGTCTTACCGTAACCCGTGGGGGCGATGAGCAGGGTGGACTCGCGCCGCACGAATGCATCCAGCATCGCCAGCTGATGGGGGCGAATCTTCCACGATTGCGCGGTGAACCAGCTCTCCAGCCATGCGGGAAAGCGGCGTTTCCGGGTAGAAGATGGGCGGATGGTGTCGAGCATATGGAAATACTATATGGGCGCATTATATAAAATTACTATGTCTGAGCCTATGACCATACAGCATCCGCGTGAGTGGATGGCCATCCGTCCGGAAGGGCTTTATTGCGAGGCGGGGGATTTCTATGTGGATCCCGTGCGCCCTGTGGCGCGCGCGGTCATCACCCATGGTCACGCCGACCATGCGCGCAGCGGTCATGGCACGGTCTATGCCACCCCTGCCACGCTGGAGATCATGTGGGTGCGTTATGGCGCGGAATGCTGTGAAAACCGCGTTCCGCTGGAATACGGTGAGAAGCATCAGATCGGCGATGTCACGCTCTGGTTCGCTCCGGCGGGGCATATCCTCGGCAGTGCGCAAGCTGTGCTGGAATACGGGCAAGCGCGCATCGTCATTTCCGGCGACTACAAACGCACACCCGACCCGACCTGCGAGCCGTTTCGCCCTGTGCCCTGCGATGTCTTCGTCACCGAGGCGACCTTCGGTCTTCCGGTCTTCACCCATCCGCCCATTGAGCATGAACTCAAGAAACTGCTCGATTCTCTGGCGTTATTCCCCGATCGCTGCCATCTGGTCGGCTGTTATGCTCTTGGGAAATGTCAGCGGCTCATCATGGGGTTGCGCCAGCTGGGGTATGACAAGCCCATTTACCTGCATGGGGCGCTGATGAAGCTTTGCACGCTTTATGCGCAACTCGGTGTGGAGTTGGGGGAATTGATTCCAGTGAGCGAGGTCGACAAAAAAGCCTTGAGCGGTCAAATCGTGTTGGCGCCGCCATCGGCCTTGGCGGATCGCTGGTCGCGGAACCTGCCGAATGTGATGACCTCTGTCGCTTCGGGGTGGATGAACATCCGCGCGCGCGCCAAGCAGAAGCTGGTGGAATTGCCGCTTATCATCTCCGATCATTGTGACTGGAAAGAGCTGCTGCAGACCGTGGAGGATGTCGGTGCGCCGGAAATCTGGGTGACGCATGGCCGCGAGGAGGCGCTTGTCTATGAATTGCGTCGTCTGGGTTATAGCGCGCAAGCTCTGACCTTGCTGGGCTATGAAGAGGAGGAGGATTGATGGAAGCTTTCGCCACACTCCTTGACCGCGTCTATTACACCCATAGCAATCTTGCAAAGGGTGAATTGTTGAAAGCCTATTTCCGCCGCACGCCCGACCCCGATAGGGGCTATGCGGTCGCAGCGCTGGCGGGTACGCTGACATTCGAGTTGTTCAAGCGCCATGTCATCCGTGACCTCATCAAAGAACGTGTGGACGAGACGCTTTATGAACTGTCTCGCGATTACGTGGGTGAAACCTCGGAGACGGTCGCCCATCTCTGGCCAGTATCTGCGGATGCGGTTCGGCTGAATCGCCTGCCTCCGCTGCATGAGGTGATTGAGCGTTTCCACGCCTC